>JBFYWS010000058.1:0-4899 GCA_041310935.1 Desulfobacteraceae bacterium
GGCCGACCTATTTCAGCGTGCCCTCACGCCTGAGTTTTGAAAGAATGATTTGCGTATCGGCTAATTCATCGAGGTTGTCAATCCTTGAGTTGCTTAAAAAGAACGGAGATTCGCACATGCTGCGACTTGAAAAGCAAGTTGTAACCGCCCGGTTCATCTCCCCGTCCGGCGAGACGGTGCAGGCGCCGGTCGAAATCCGCACCAGCCCCATCACGGGGCGCACCAGCCGGGTCGCCTTCAGCCGCATCGGAGAACGCGAAGCCGGAACGGATTTTCTGCCCGCGCCGCCGCCGTTTGCCGGCGACACCTCCCAGTGCCCCTTCTGCCGCCCCCGCCTGCAGTCAAAGACCCCGCGACTGCTCCCGGAATTGGCACCGGATGGGCGGCTGGTCCGAGGCGGTTCCGTCCTGTTTCCGAACCTGTTTCCCTAAGGACCGCAGCCGATCGCTACATTGGCAGGACCGGGGGCTGGGAGTGGCTGGCGGCCTATGCGCCGGAGTGGTTTTTCGAAATCTGGGGAATTCTTCCGCGGGTGACGTCGCTATCCCAGATCGCAGCCGACGGGTGGAAAGAGCTGAGCCGCGGCGTTCTCAACACCCAGCGTTTCTACCGCAGTCTCTGCCGCAACGGCTACAATCTCGGGCTGCTTCTGATCGAAGACGGGGCGAGCCCGCTCGAGCTGCGGGTTGTGATCGTCGCGCGTTCGAACTATGCACCCTGGGTGCGCAGCGACCACACCGGCTTCGAGGTGATGCTCGGGGAGATGGCCACCTTCAGCGCCCCCGAAGAGACCGCCATGGGCGCTCGCCCGTTCTGGAAGTGATTTGCTAAAACCGCACTAAAGCCGGGCTATGACTGCTGGCCAAAGCCGGTGCGCAGCAGGGAGTCCCGGCTGATCATGCCTTTGAATTTGCCCTCGGAATCGAGCACTGGAAGTCGCTTGAGTCCTTTTTCGGTCATGAGGGCGATGGCCGCATCTATGGGGGTCGTTTCCTGCACCGTGACGATGTTCGTGTTCATGACCTCGACTGCCGTTTTGGCCCGCAGGCGATCTTTGAACTCCCGGTGTCGTTTCCCGCGCTCGGAGAACGGGACGACGCTCAGAAACTGGTCCCAGATGCCGTCCGGGAAATCCGGGGAAAAAGCGATCAGAAGGTCCCGGTCCGAAATCAGCCCCAGGAAACGGCCCTCCTTGTCGACCACCGTGACCCGCTGAATGTCGTTGGAGTCGATCAACCGGATGATTTCATCCACCGGCGTTTCGGGTGGGACCGCGTGCGTGTCCCTGCGCATGATGTCGGAAACGGTGCGCGCATCCCCCACGGTGATGTTCTGTTGTTTGAACGCGTTCCAGTCGGGCGCCTCCTGCATGATGGTACGGAAAATGTCCAACCGTGAAAGCATGCCCGTGAGCTTTCCTCCAGTGTCGACGACGGGAAGACGTTTGACGCGCTTGCTCAGCATGAGGTCGACGGCGTCCTTCACGAATTGATCCTGCCCGATGACGATAACAGGGGATGTCATCACATCCTTGGCACTCTTTCCGGCGAGCACCGCAAGAACCGCGTCGAGCTTCTCGCTGCCGGATTCCGCCAAGAGCCCGAGCCGCATGGGCATTTTCCCCTTGTAGATCAAATCCCCCTGGGTGATGACCCCCGCCGGCCGGTCCGCGTCGTCCACCACGGGTACCCCGGTAAAAATCGACGAGAGCAACAGCCGGACAACCTGGTCCAACGGGGTCGTGAGGGACACTTTCCGGGGATCCGGAGTCATGATGTCCCGGACCTTGATCTGTTTGGGGACAAGCTGCTTGCGGGTCTTGTGCGACACAACGTCGAGGTGATGCACCGCCACGATGCCGTCTGTGACCATCGCCTCGACCTCGGGCAGCACCCGCTCGATTTCAGCCGCCGGCAGCACGATCGCGATTCGCAGCGGCATGTTGTAAGAGAGAATTTCCAACCTTCCCGTCGCAACCTCGCCGCTCTCATAACAACCGTCGATCGCCCGCGTGACCAGGCAGCGCGCCGCAATCTTGAGATCGTGCACGTACTGCACGATGGCTTCGTTGAGCGGCCGCCCCTTCCATCGGACCTTTTCGCTCGTGAATATCTCGATGACTTTATACTGCAGCATGAAAAACCTCCCTCACTTGATCCTCACCACCCACATACCCAGGAGCACCAGGGCCACCCCCAGCAAGTTGTTGGCGGCGAAATTGAGGACCGCCACCATGCTGCTTTGCGCGCTAACCGCGTTAGTGGTTTCCAGGGCATATGTCGAGAACGTCGTCAAGCCTCCGAGATAGCCCGTCACGAAGAACAGCCGTATCGACGGGTTCATGACACCGCTGCCGCGTTCGGCCAATGCAAAGGCGAGGCCGATGAGAAAACAGCCGGCAAGGTTCACCATGAGGGTGCCCCAGGGGAAGCGGGTCCCGAAAAGTTTCACCGCCAGCAGCGATACGCCGTAGCGGCTGAGTGCGCCGATACTGCCGCCCAACATTACCAATAAAACGTTTGTCATCACGCTCGATCACCCATCATGCTCTGCAATTCGGAGAAATATTTTCCACCTCCGCGCATCCCCGGGCGCCAACCGAGTGGGCGCCCGTGCTTGAACCTACCGGGCCACGATCACGGTGCAGTGCGCGTAGCTTAAAACTCTCTTGGCTACGGAGCCAAGCAGCCACCTCTCCATAAGACTTTCCCCGCGGTGGCCCATCACGATGGCATCCGCCTTTTCTTTGTTGGCCAAAAGGACGATCTGCTCAGCCGGGTGTCCCACCCGCACCAAGAAATTCGCATCGATACCCATAGCCTGCGCCTGCTCTTTCAAGCATTTAAAGTGCCCCTCGAAGTACTCGGTTGCTCTGTCGAGGACGGCTGTTAGTTCGACGGCCACGGGTGGCTCCGGTGGTCGGGCAACTGAAAGGACAATCATTGGGGCCGAATACTTGGAGGCCATATCGAGCGCAAGTTTATACGCTTTTTCCGACTGTTTGGAGCCATCATAGGCAACAATTAGCTTGCTGATCATATTCCCTCCTTTCACTGTCGGTTCGGACTCGTCGTTGATTCAGGCAAACTCTCCTTTGCAGACAACAACGGCCCGTCGGCTTTTGTAACGTCAGCGGTCTTGATCTCCACTTCTGGAGCTCGCCCGAGAAGATGCCGAGGCAGATAGAAGGCATTGGCGATCAGAGTGGGAATTACGGCGCTTGCCACCACCGTGGCAACCAGATAGGAGTACTGGGAGGTGTCGATGATCCCCTGCGATAGCCCGAAAAGGGCCGAGATGCTTCCAAATGTGAGACCGGTGGACATGAGAAGTGTTGTGTACATCGCCTCTGTCTTATGGCTCTTGAAAAACCGTGTGACGGGATAGACGGCGGCGAGCTTGGTCGCGATCTTGGCCGCAAGGAGGATCAGAAAAATGCCGGGGGCCGCGATGAGAGCGGGCACCGAAACAAAGGCGCCCGCTCGAATGAAGTAGAAAGGTGTAAGCAGCCCGAAGGTGAGCGTCCTCAGACGGCGGATCAGCATGTGGTCCTTGCCGACGGTACCGGCCAGGACCATCCCGATCAGGTAGGCGGGCAGAACGGCCTCGCTATCCGCCCACGCCGCAAGGAACCCCATTCCAAAGAGACACAGGAGAAGGTACTTCGCTTCCAGTTCGGATGGCCTTCCGCCATAACGCTTGAAAAACCGAGGGGTCAAATAGGGAAGCAGGGCGAAAACGACAACACTAACCCCTACGAAAATAACCGTCCGCATGGTAAATGGTGCAAAGATCAACCCCAGTGCGAGCACGGTTCCCAAGTCGGTGATGAAGCAGGCCGCCAGAACGGTCTTGCCATAGACACTTGTGTTGAGACCGAATTCCAGCATGACGGCATACACGACCGCAACCGAAGTCGTGGAAAGGGCGACTCCGGCAAGCCAACTTGCCTGGGGACTCCAATCCAGAAAATAGTAGGCGACCGCCGCGCATCCTAAAAAAGGAGCAAAGAAGCTTGCCAGGCCGATCCCAACCGCCTCCTTCCATTTTTCCCTGAATACGACCGGATCCAGCTCCGCTCCGGCGAGAAACGTCAGGATGATCGCGCCCGTTCCGGACAGGAACTTGATCCACGGGTCATTGGCGCCGAGAACCGCCGCGCCGACGAGTGCCCCGATCACCAACTGGGCGACGGTTCCAACCACGATTTCCGACAGAGCTGTTGCGATCCCGAACCAGATGGAGAGCAGGGTGGCGATCAGCGCCAACCCCAACCAAAGAGTTGCCAGCAACCACATCTCTGTCATGGAGTCATCCTCCTTTGGAGGTTTTGTAAGCCATTCATCCTGTTAGAGCAATGCTCCACGCCATGCGGGGAAGCAAAAAAGCTCCCCCAAGGGTTTACCCTGGCAGGAGCTGTGGTCTTGTCTTGCACGGCGACAACGACTCCTACCCGGCGTTCAATTAAACGAGCATCGTGGTAGGAGTCATCAGCCCGAAGGACGAGCGTTTGTACGGGGGACTCCATCCCCTTCAATGTGCCTTTTGCAGAAGCTATATCAGCGTTATAGGTTGCCTACTATACCACTCAGATAGTAGCAAGTAAAAGCGAATAGGCTCACCCAAATCAGAATTATGATGCCGCCGGCAACCCAGTTTTTGGGTTTCCCGGCCTGCATGGTCAATGTGGCTTTTTCCCGGCATTCCTGCATCACCTCGGCTGGAATCAGCTTTATCACCAGCGCAATCCCCAGGGGAATCAGGATCAGGTCATCCAGGTAGCCGAGCACCGGGATGGGGTCCGGAATCAGATCAATAGGGCTGAACGCATAGGCCACAACCGCGACTGCAACCACCCGGGCATACCAGGGAACCCTCCGATCCTTGGAGACGAGATAA
>JBFYWS010000059.1:0-7238 GCA_041310935.1 Desulfobacteraceae bacterium
CGGGGTCGCCGGCCTCCCACTTTTTCAGCATCTCCTGGATGTGCGTTTCAAGCGCGGCGTCTTTTTCCGACTCGATCGCATAGCGGACGTACCACGTCCCGACAAAGTGATCGCCTTTCATCCCGGCCGACTGCGGGGTGGCGCCGTTTCCGAAACGCTGCCAGGCGAGCTTGCTCTTGCATATGTGCACCCCGCGGTCGTTGATCTGGTTGGATTTGACCACTCGGTGCCCGGTGGCTGCGAGCAGCCGCGCCACCGAGATGCCCAGGGCCGCGTTGCGCAGGTGCCCCAGGTGCAGAGGCTTGTTGGTGTTGGGCGAAAGATACTCCACCATCACGCGCCGGTCTTCGCCGGCATGCGAATCGCCGTAGGAGGCGCCCGCTGAGATAATCTCTGTGAGGGTGTCTCCGAATAGAATTTTGGGGTGAATCGTGAAGTTGAGGTAAGGTCCGGCGGCGGTCACGGCCTGGATCACATCATCGGCCGCGATGCCGGCTGCCAGCGTCTTGGCGATCTCGGCCGGGGATTTCCGGAGCGGCTTGGCCAGAGGGAAGCAGCCCACGGCGAAATGCCCCAGCTGCAGGTCGGGCGGAAACACCACCGCGAGGCCCTCCGGCGCCTGGCCGAAGGCCTTCAGGCCGGCTGCGGCCATGCCGTCTAGAATGTGTTTTTTTACGTGTTCGATGGACATGAAAATTTCCTTATCTGGAACGAAAATCCCCCCGGCCCCCTTTTTCAAAGGGGGAGAGATGCCGGGATCTCCTCGAAAAGCGGGTTATGGTGTACTGCGCCATCCTCACTCCCCCTTTAACAAAGGGGGTGGGGGGATTTTAAAATCGACTTCGATCCTTAGAATAAGCGCTCAAGCTGCACAATATGGCAAAAATCCCGAGCCATATCAACTTCAAATTGGATTCCGGGCCAGCGGTTTTCTCGGTGGGATAAAGGCGAAGCCATAAAAAATATTACCATCGGCTTCCGCCGATGGTAATATTTTTACATGAACCCCTTGGTTTTCAGCAGCGGGACGGGGTCCACCAGGTGGCGTGTCAGCCAGCTCTTTTTGATGCCCAGGCCGAGGGCGATGGAAAGCAGCTCGGAGAAGTGAAAGATGGGCAGCTGGTGCTTCAGCGAGCAGCGGATTTCGAGGTTCAGATAGCACATGGCGCAGGCCGTGACGATGCAGTCGGCCCTGACGTCGATCGCCCCCTGGATGATCTGGTTGACCATGGGGGTCACCACCGCGGGCTTGGCGACGGACAGAAAGGTCCCGCAGCATCGGGCCGGATGGCCCCACACGAGGGGCTGCGCGCCGCAGGCGGAGAGGATTTTCTCCATCAGCCCGTGATAATTCTTCGCGTGCCGCATCGCGGGCGGCCGGGTCAGCATGCAGCCGTAGTAGGGGACGAAGCGCAGGCCCTTCAGCGCGGTCTGGACTTCCGGATCGGGGGGCGCGCGAAAGGCGCCGTCCAGAAGCTCGAAGAAGTGAAGGATGTCCAGGTCGGGGTCGAACGGCCGGCCCCACATGCGCTGATAGGTTTCGCGGGCGGCCGGGTCTTCTTCCAGATGCAGCTTAGCCTGCTTGAGCCTGAGCATGCAGCTGGGGCAGGCGACCAGCAGCGGGCGGCCGGCCGGCGCCAGCGACAGGTTGCGGCAGGCGAAGTGAAATGCCAGATCCGGCTGGATGCTGTGGGTGGAGGAGCTGCCGCAGCAGTTCCAGTCCTCCAGCTCGATGATCCGGTAACCCAGTTTCCCGCAGACTTTTAAAAGCGAGCGGTTGTTCTCGCGCGCCGAGGTGGCGAGCGAACAGCCCGGGAAATAGGACAGCTCCATCGCGTTAGCGTCCGCTGCCATTGGGGGGCACCCTGCACGCCTCAAAAATCCGGTTCATGACCTTGCGGTCTCCAATTTTGGACGGCCGCAGATCCAGTTTGCGCTTCGCAAGCATTTTCAGGCCGACATCGAAGTCGGAAAACATGTCGAGCTGGCGGAGCTTGTAGCGGAGCATGATTTCTAGCTTGTGCGTGCGCCCGTATTTGTGAATGGAGTTTACGACTTCCTGGTGGAAGGCCAATATGTCGGGCTCGGCAATGGTTACGCCCTCTTCGAGGGCCATATGCCGCATGACGTCCATGAGGGCAGCGATGTCGATGGCCTGGGGGCATGCCATCGAGCAGGTGTTGCAGCCGATGCACAGCCATATGTCCGAGGACAGGAGGGCTTCGCGGACAAGCCCCAGCTGGATGAGGCGGATGATGCCGTTCGGCCGGTAGGTCATCGCATGGGACACCGGGCAGCCGCCGCCGCAGCTCTGGCAATGGAAACAGCGGCGGAAATCGGTCCCGGACTGCGCCAGGATGGTTTGGATAAGATCCCAGTGCGTGGAGGATGATTTCGCGGTTATTCGGATGGGGGCGGCTGTGTCCATTAAGACCTTCTTATCACCTGCTTTGTGCCCGCAGCATTGATCTAAGTCAAGCCGGGCGGATGGCTTGGCCGGCGGCGATTGTATGAACAAGATAACCAGCAGGAAAACGGAAACAAGCGCCCGGGGGTGAAATCATGGAGCCCGGAAATGTTCTGTGCCGGCGCCGGATAATCTCTATTGACAGGCTTCCCGTTGATTTGTTACCTGGTTCTATTCCGTGGCGGCACTATAAGCATTCACCCCCCATCAAAGGAGGCCCGCAGATGAGCCGTTTGCTATCGGTTTTTTTCGTCGTTGCCTTGATCCTGGCAGGAACTTCAGCTGAGGCACAGAAAGAGGTTCGACTCTCCATCGCCACTGGAGGCACCGGCGGCGTTTACTACCCCATGGGCGGCGGCATGGCGAATATCATATCTAAGTATATCCCCGAGATCGAGGCGACCGCTGAAGTGACTTCCGCATCAGTGGACAACTGCCTTCTGGTCGGCGGCAAGAAAGCGGACATGGCCTTTGTCATGGCCGATGTAAGTTATGATGCGGCGCAGGGGAAGGACAAGTTCAAGAGCAAGCTCCCGCTGCAGACCCTGGTCATGCTCTACCCCAACAACATGCATGTTGTGACCCTGGAAAATAAAGGCATCGACAAGGTGTCGGACCTCAAAGGCAAACGGTTTTCCACCGGTTCGCCCGGCAGCGGTACGGAAGTGAAATGCCTACGGGTTCTGGAGGCTTACGGAATCGACCCCGCCAAAGACATGACCCGCGATCGGCTGGGCGCATCGGAATCCGCAGGCGCACTCAAGGATGGCAAGATCGACGCCTATTGTTGGGACGGCGGTATTCCCACGGCCTCGGTCACCGACCTTGGGGCCACGCCGGGGGTCAAACTCAAGCTCATCAACCACGGTGATTCCGTAGCCAAAATGACCGAAAAATACGGCCCGCTATATACCCAAGGGGTTATTCCGGCCAAGAGCTATCCGGGCCAGGACAAGGAAGTGACCATCGCCGTCGTCTGGAATATCCTTTTGTGCAACGCGGACATGAAGGACGATATCGCTTACAAGATCGTCAAGACCCTTTTTGAAAAGAAGGACGAGCTGGTGGCTGTTCACCGAGATGCAGCGCATCTCATGCTTGAGTCTCAAGCAAGCGGCTCCCCCCTGCCCTTCCACCCCGGTGCTGTCAAATATTTCAAAGAAAAAGGGATCGCTGTTAAATAATGGGCAAGTCGCAGCAGGAGCAGCACGTCGATCCGGACGGGGTGATCTCGGAGGAGGCCCTCCAAAAAGCCGAAAAATACGTTCAGGAAGAAGAAGGGCCCTCCCGCAGGCTTTCGGGGAAAATTGCAACCTTCGTCACCGCGACTGCAGTGGTGATGTCCCTGTTCCACCTTTATGCCGCCATCGGGGTCGTCATGACCCAGATGCTGCGCGGCATTCACCTGATGTTTGTCCTCTTTCTCACCTTTTTAGTGTTCCCCGCCGGCGGGCGCTTCAAGAACCGCATCAACTGGCTCGACCTCCTGCTTTCCATGCTCGGGGTGGCCGTAATTGTCTACATGCTGGGCGACTTCGAAGACTTCATCTATCGTTCGGTCATACCCAACTTCTGGGACAAGCTCTTCGGAGTCATCCTGATTTTTCTGGTGATCGAGGCCACGCGCCGGACCTCCGGCTGGATCATGCCTGCAATCGTGATCTCTTTCATCGTATATGCCTTCGCCGGGCCCTATCTGCCCACACCCTGGACCCACCGCGGCTACGATCTCGATCGCATCGTGGGGCACATGTACATGACGCTGGAGGGGATCTTTGGGACCCCCATCGAGGTCTCTTCGACCTTCATCATCCTTTTCACCATCTACGGCGCGTTTCTTGAATTTTCCGGAGCGGGCAAGTTCTTCATCGATTTTTCCTTCGCCGCCATGGGCGGGAAACCGAGCAGCGCCGGCCGCACCGTGACCCTGGCCTCCTTTCTGCTTGGGGGGCCTTCCGGCAGCGGGGTGGCCACCACCGTCACCCTGGGATCCGTGGCCTATCCCATGCTTGCGAAGGCCGGCTACAGCCGGGACGCCGCCGGCGGCCTCCTGGCGGCCGGTGGGATCGGAGCGATCCTCTCGCCGCCGGTGCTCGGCGCGGCGGCCTTCCTCATCGCTGAATTCCTGAAAATGTCCTACCTGGACGTGATCGTCATGGCGGTCGTCCCGACCTGCCTGTATTACTGGTCGATATTCCTGATGGTCGAGCTGGATTCACGCAAGTTCGGCGCCTTGCAGGTCTCCTTCGACAAGAGCCTTTCCCTGGGCGAACTCACCCGCCTTTACGGATTTCACTTTATATCCCTCATCGCCATCATTGCGATCATGATGATGGGCTACACGCCCATCATGGCCGTATTCTGGGCCACGGTCATCGCCTATGCCGCAAGCTTCATCCGCAAGGACACGGCGTTGGTGCCGAAAAAACTGATCCTGGCCCTGCGCGGAGGGTCCATGGGCGCGCTGAGTGTCGCCGGCACGTGTGCGGCGGCAGGCATCATCGTCGGGGTCGTGACGTTGACGGGCCTGGGGCTCAAGTTCAGTTCGATCGTCATCTCTTATGCCGGAGGCAACCTGCTGCTGACCGCGGTATACACGGCCCTGATCGTCTGGGTGATCGGCTTGGCCGTGCCGGTGACGGCCTCATACATTATTGCGGCGGTGATCGCCGCTCCCGCATTGACCCAATTAGGGGTGCCCGAGTATGCGGCGCACATGTTTGTTTTTTATTATGCGCTGCTCTCGGAGGTGTCCCCACCTACGGCGCTCTCCTGCTTCGCGGCCGCCGCCATCACCGGCGGCAATCCTTACCGTACCACGATCTACGCTTGGAAATACACCCTTCCGGCCTTCATCGTGCCCTTCATGTTCACCGTGGACCCGCGCGGAGTGGGAATTCTTCTGAAGGGGCCGCTGGAGCCCATGGCCTGGACCATCATCACGGGGTTTCTTGGAATTACGGCCATTGCCGCTGGGGTTCAAAATTATTTCCTCCGCCCGGCCCGGCTCGGCGAACGCCTGATGCTCCTGGCTGCCGGCCTGCTCATGATCCTCAACGTCACCGTCTGCGACATCATCGGCATCGCGCTGATGGCGGCGGTAGCGTTGCTTCAAAAAATAGTACCTAAACGTAGTTAAGCGTCCATGCAGGGCGTGCCGGTTGAGTAGCGCCTCAGGGTCGAGGGCGGCCGGCTATTTCTCTGTGAGGTTGCCACTACCGCGGCTGCATTGGAATATCTCGGCCTTGAAAGCAGCGACGCCAATAACCTGAAACAATAGGTCGGCAAGGCGGGTCATAATGAAGAACGGTTTCAACCAGGTGGCGGTCATCGGTGCCGGGACCATGGGGCATGGTCTGGCCCTTCTTTTTGCTCTGGGCGGCAGCGCGGTCCGCTTGGTGGACGTACGCCAGGAGCGCCTCGACCGGGCCATGGAGCTGATCAGGTCGCACCTCAGCGGTCTGAAGCTGCACCGGGAATACGACATCGAGATGGAAAAAGTCCTCAACCTGATCACGCCCGAGCCGGGGCTGGGGGACAGAATCTCGGAATCCGATTTCATCGTGGAAGCCATTGTCGAAAAGGCCGACGCCAAGCAGGCGCTGTTTCACGAACTGGGTCGATGGGCCGGCGCTGAAACGATTGTCGCCAGCACCACCTCGTACATGAATGTCTTTTCCTTGGCGCCGGAAGCACTGCAGCAGCGTCTGCTGATCGCCCACTTCTACAATCCGCCCTACATCATTCCCCTGGTGGAGATCGTTCCCGGGCCGCGGACCGAGCCCGCCGTGCTGGGTAAGGTGAAAGAGCACCTGGAACGCCTGCAGCTGACCTGCATCACCATGAAGAAATACATACCGGGATTCATCATCAACCGCTTGCAACGCGCGCTCGGACGTGAGATTTTCCATCTCATCGATGCCGGGGTCGCGGAGCCCATCGAGATCGACCGGGCGGCCAAGGCGAGTCTCGCCATCCGCCTGCCCGTGATGGGTGTGGTGGCGCGCTACGATTTCGCCGGATTGGATGCGACCTTGAACAACATTGAGGGAGAGCCCATCCATCTGGCTTCCGGCGATGACCATTCGCCCACGATAAAGCGCCTGGTGGAGGCGGGGCATTACGGTGTCAAGACGGGCCAGGGCTTCTTCGACTGGAGCGGCCGGGACCTCAGGGAACTGCTGCAGGAG
The DNA here is from genome assembly GCA_041310935.1 of Desulfobacteraceae bacterium. Classification (GTDB taxonomy): domain Bacteria; phylum Desulfobacterota; class Desulfobacteria; order Desulfobacterales; family SpSt-501; genus SpSt-501. The sequence continues at coordinate 6,658 of JBFYWS010000059.1, forward strand.
CGCGACCTGCGCCTGCTGCAGGTGCGCAAGCTGATGAAACAATGGGAGTGAGGCAAGCCAATGCGTGCCAGCATTGATCTGAAGGATAAGCTGATGAGCGCCGAGGAGGCCGTGCGGCGCTTTGTCAAAGACGGAGACATGATCGCCTTGGGGGGCTTCACAGTCAACCGCAACGCCATGGTCATCGCGCGCGAAATCATCCGCCAGGAGCGCCGGGAACTGCATCTCGTGATGCATTCTAACGGTCAGGCCATGGACCTGCTGGTCGGGGCGGGTGCGGTGAGCCGCCTGGAGCTGGCCTACGGCGGCAACGGTCGTTTCGCGCCCACCTGCATCCGGTTTCGCAAGGCGGTGCAAGCGGGACACGTGCAAGTGGAGGACTACTCCAACTTCCACATGAGCCTCAGGTTCCTGGCGGGGGCCCTGAACCTGCCTTTTATTCCCAGTTGTTCCGGGTTTGAGAGTGACGTGCTGAACCAGCAGGGCTTCGGCCCCGAGCTGCGCGGCCGGGGGCAGATCCCCTCCCACAAGGCGGTCATCACGGACAACCCTTTCAGCCCCAAGCGGGAGCCGGTGGTGCT
>JBFYWS010000078.1:0-5822 GCA_041310935.1 Desulfobacteraceae bacterium
TGTCGCGGCAGACGGCAGCGCTGGTCAGCCCCTCGGTCAGCGGCAGGGCAATGGCGGTGGGCACCGGGCTGATCAGGTTGATCCACAGCGCGCTCAGGGTCGGGGTCAGCACCGGCACGGGGATGATGATGCGTTTGCGCAGGCCGGCCTCCTGCGCGTAGATCTGCAGGAGCTGCTCGTAGGTCAGGATGTCCGGCCCGCCGATGTCGTACGTGCCGCCGGCGGTTTCCGGGTGATCGAGGCAGCCGACGAGGTAGCCGATGACGTTGCGGATGGCGATCGGCTGGTTGAGAGACCGCACCCAGCGCGGGGTGGTCATGGCCGGCAGGTGCTCGACCAGGTAGCGCAGGATCTCGAAGGAGGCGCTGCCGGAGCCTACGATCATCGGCGCGCGCAGGTCGGTGGTGGGCACGGGGCCGGATTGCAGGATCTCGGCCACCTCGATCCGGGAACGCAGGTGCTTGCTCAGCACGCCGTGCTTGGCTTCGGCGAGGCCCCCGAGATAGAGCATGCGCTGCACCCCGGCCGCCGCCGCGGCCGACACCATGTTGCGGGCAGCGGCGCGGTCGGCCTCCGCGAACCGCCCCTGCTGGGCGATCATCGAGTGCACCAGATAATAGGCGACCTCGCAGCCGGAGGCGGCCGCTTCAAGGGAGGCGGCATCGAGCACGTCCCCCTTTACCAGCTCCACGCCGGGGTGGCGAACCCACGGGCGGCTGGCCAGTTTATCGACGGATCGGGCCATGGCCCGCACGCGCCAGCCTGCCTGCAGCAAGACCGGAATCAGGCGCCCGCCGACATAGCCGGTGGCACCGGTGACGAGAATGGGCGCGGAGGTATTCATCTTCGCATTTGCCCTACCCGTTCCTCCACTTCCTGGATGGCGCGCAGAAGGCTCTTCTCGTCCACCGGCAGATTCAGGTTGTGGGCGGAGCCTCCCTTGGCGCAGGTCCGGCGGAGACCTTCCCTGAAAAGCGGCTCCTCCACGCCGCGAATCCCCAGCTCCTCCAGGGTCAGCGGCAGGCCCAGCTTGGAAAAAAAGGGGATCAGCCTTCCCAGCTCCTCTTCATTTTTTTCCAGGCAGGACTGGACCACGAGACCATAGGAGACCACCTCCCCATGGAGGTGATGGTGGATCTGGGGCAGGACGGTCATGCCGTAGAGCAAACCGTGGGCCAGGGCGACTCTGAACTTCGACCCTCCGATGGCCCCGATGATCCCGGCCATCAGGATGTTCGCCTCAACCATCTTTTCCACGGCCGGGGAATTTTTCCCGGTGTCCACGTCCCGCTTGGCTTCCAGGCCGCAATCAAAAATGGTCTCTTTGACCTGGGTCGAAATAGCCAGGGCCGCCTGCAGCGACGGCGACGGATCGGGCGTCCGGTCGTAGGTCGGTTTGCCCTCGTACCATTTGGCCAGGGTATCGCCCATGCCGGCGGCGAGCAGCCGGGCGGGGGCGGCGGCAACGATCGCCGAGTCGACCAGGACCAGCTCGGCGGCTTTGCCGCGCATGGTCTCCGTACGGATGCCGTTTTCATAGAAGACCGCCACCGTGGAGGCGGCCGAACAGGTGGCGGCACTGGTGGGGAGCGTCACCAGGGGAAGATCCAGCCGGCCGGCGACCGCCCGGGCCGTGTCGATGGCCTTGCCCCCGCCCGCCCCCACGATGACGTCCACGTTATCGGAGCGGCCGATGCCAGTCACCCGCGCGACCTCGGATAGACTGCATTCCACCCCGAAGCGCACGAAGCAGGGGGTCAGGCCGGCTGAAAGCAGCGCGTTCTCCAGAGAGGGGCAAAGGATGGAACGCACGAGGTCGTCCGCCAGGATCATGGGCCTCCGGCCGAAGGCCTTCAGCGCCGCACCGGCGTCGGCCAGGGCCCCGGGACGCTGCACATACCGTTTGGGGCCCAAAAAAATGTCGGTCATCCGGGACTCTCCATTTTAGACATGATTCCTCAATTTCAACGCAATCGGATGCGGGTTCAGATAGACCTGCTGCTTCAGATAGGGCTGGTCGAACTTGCGCACGTAGTGGTTTAACAGGGTCACCGGCACGATCAGCGGCACGAACTCGCGGCGGTAGCGGTCGAATATCTCGAGCATCTCCTGCTTCTCGTCGGCGCTGAGCTGCGCCTTGAAGTAGCCGAGGATATGCTCGAGCACGTTCATGTTTTTCTTCACCGTCGTTTTCAGGCGCAGCGTCTCGATGAGCAGACCCTCGTAGTGGGTGGTGGCCTCGCCGATCGGCATCTGTTTGCCCTCGGCCACGAGCTTGCCCATCCGCTTGGCATGCGCCGGGCTGTGGGAGAGCACGAGCAGCTTGTGACGGGTGTGGAACTCCACGAGGTTTTTCATGCTCCGGCTGCTGGCCATGGTCTCCCGCCAGCGCTTCAGCGTGAAGATCTGCTCGATGAAGGTCTCCCGCAGCTTGGCGTCGTTAAGTCGCCCCTCCTCCTCCACCGGCAGCAGCGGAAAGTGCTGTGTGAAGGCCCGCGCGAAAAGCCCCACCCCTTTCTTGTCCGCCATGCCCTTGGCGTTGTAGACCTTGACCCGGCTCAGGCCGCTGTTGGGAGAATCGCTCTTGAAGATGAACCCGCACAGGTGCTCCTTTTCGAGTTCGGCGACGCGCTTCTCCGCCCAGGCGAGCATGCGCTCGGTGTGGTCGACGTTGCTGCGGGATGTGACCAGGCGCGGGTTTTCCGGGTCGCCGACCAGGCGGAAGGTCTCCCGCGGGATGGGAAAACCCGCCTCCACCTCGGGGCACACCGGCACGAACTCCAGGTATTCACCCAGGATGTCGGTGATGTAGCGGTCGCGTTTGTGGCCGCTGTCGTAACGAACCGGCTGCCCGAGCAGGCAGGCGCTGACGCCCATTCGAATGCGCTCTTCCATGGTTGTGCTCCTGTTGGGTAGGTGCGGGTCGGAAAAATATCTCACCGCAGAGACGCAAAAGGACTTTTGCAGCACAGCATAAAAGTGTTAAGAGAAAAAAACAACTGCAAAGTTAACAGGAGGTCGTGCATGCTCGACCAGATGAAAGCGCTCGCCAGATCGAAAGCCGTCTGCGTGCTGGCCACCATCGCCGGCAGCAAGCCGTACTGCTCGCTCATGGCCTATGCCACGGACGAGGAGTGCCGCGAGGTCTACATGGCCACCCGGCGCGACACGAATAAGTTCAAGAACCTGGCTGAAAACACCTCGGTGAGCCTGCTCATCGACACGCGCGAAACCCTGCCCCGCAGCCAGGCCCAGGCCCTCACGGTGGAGGGGGTCTGCGCGCCGATCGATGACCCCGCCCGCAAAGACCGGGCCCGCACAAGGCTCCTGGAAAAAAACCCCCACCTCGAGGAGTTCTTGGCGCACCCGGATTGCGTGCTCCTGCGCGTGGAGATCAAGTCCTTCCTGCTGCTCAAAGGCCTGACCGAGGCCCACCACGCCAGACTGTGACGCGCTGGTAGCGTGACCGGCGTTCGCAGCGTTGCTCGCGAACAGACCGTTTTCACCGCAGAGGCGGGAAGAGCGCAAAGAGACGGATCTTTGTTGAGACAACACGGAAGGTCCATTATCCATGCCATCGAGCGGCTGAGGGTCTTCCAGGTGCCGGCCGCCTCCCGGCACATCAAAAAAAGGTCGACCCCCTGCGATCTCTGCGCCTCTGCGGTGAGCAATCTCTGATGCAATCAGGATTGGCCGCCGCCGATCAGCGGCAATTCCTTGTCCAGTTTGAAGTAAACCAGGAACTTGGGCTCCTCGCCGTCGTCGGTGTATTTACGGCGCTTGATCTTCTTGATCAACTCCGGGTTCTGCTCCTCGCGCACTTTGGTGATGAAGAGCCGTTTGCCGTTGTACCCGGGGCCATTTTCGATGAACATGAAGGTGGCATGGGGGTTGGACTGGATGTTGTGGTGGGTCAGCCGGTCCCGCATGATGAACGCCAGAGTCCCGTCCTCCATGAAGTGCGGGCGCGAGTAGACCGCCGCGTCCACATGCCCTTTGCTGTCGGCGGTCGCCAGAATCCCCACGCCTTTCGCGCTTTCGAAATACTCTTTAAGCTCCATTCGCGCCTCCTTAGAGTAGTGATGATTGCGGCCACACTGCTTAAAGCCGGCCGTTTGAATCCGTCCGAGGAAACTTTACCGGACGCAATCTTAATTGCTCTGCAACGTATGCAGTTTCGGCCAAGCCGTCAATGGGGCGGGGGGGTTGGGTATTCGGACGAAGGCAAGCCGTGAGACGTCACGCCGGAGATCCCGATGGCGGCAAGGCCTGAAACGCCGCCATCGGGTGCGCTACGGAGCTATCAAACTGCTTCGCTGCAATGCATAGATGGTGCCGACGATCTCGTCATCCGCCTTTGCGACACCGGCCTAGTTGACGATGACGCCGTTGGCAACCCCGTCGGCATCTCCCGGCCCGCCGTCTGTCAAGGTAAGGGTGACGGACCTGCGATCGCCGGCTAATTTGGCATAGGCCGAAAAGTCGTACCACCGATCAGCAATCGCGTCATATTGATACCATTTGCTGGAAGAGGATGCCGCTTTAGAGAAATACAGTTTGACGACTGCCATGTCGCCGGGCTTGGCTACAGCGATTTTAAAGTTGATCAGCGCGAATGGCATGTCAGCGGGTTTGCCGTAGGCATACGAGTCCAGCTGACTAACATCTTCGGATTCGACTGACTCCACGCCGATGCATGTGGAGCAACCCTTGATGCAGACGCCGATCTGGACGTTGGTACCCTCCATCTTGACCGACTTTATATATCGGGGCTGCCTATTATCTCTCACCCAGTCGCGATTGAGGTCCACCGTCGATGCGACTTCCTGGACATCGGGGATGCCGTTGGCGTTCAGGTCGGCGCGGGTCGTTTCGGTGGTGAAGTACCCGTCGGCAGACCACCCGGAAATAGTGCCCATGGAGTCGGTGAACTGCGCCCGCCAGTAGTAATCGGTACCCTCCTCGAGCACCAGCTTGGGAACCGTAAGGCTGGTCAGCGCCGTGGTGCTCTGAACATCGAGCACACACGCGTCGACGTTTTCATCGCTGAACACCTGCCAGCGAGTCTTGGCGTGGGTGCTGCCGGAGACCGCAGTGCGGAAGGCGCCTGTCTTAAGGATAGCCATGATGCTCACCACATCGTTTACCGGTGAGACCAACAGCGGCGCATCCGGCACTTGTTTGGCCTGGCCGGCGGCCGCGGCCGCATCGGCTTTGTCGCCGATGCCGTTTTTATTGCTGTCCAGCCACTCTTTCGGGTCGTTGGGGAAGGCATCCTGGCTGTTCGGGAATCCGTCGCCGTCCAGGTCCGCCGACTGCACCGTCACGATCATGGTGTCGGTGGCAGTCAAGCCCCCTGCGTCGATGGTTCCCAGTTCAAACACCAACGTTGCGACCCCCGTGGCAATGTTCGGGGCCGTGAAGCGCGCCTGCTGGGTGGCAGCACCGGTGAGGGTGACCGAGCTGCCGGCGGTCTGCCGCCACTGCCAGCTTGAGATCCCGTTGTCCGGGTCCGAGCCGCTGCCGTTCAAGCTCACTGCCGCGCCGGCATTGACGGTCTGATCGGACCCGGCGTTGGCCGTCGGCGGCTGGTTCTGGGAGATGGTGACCGTCCTGCCGGCCGACCAGGCCGATTCCGCCAAATGGCTGTCCCGCACCTGGGCTTTCACGGCGTACTGGCCGGCCGCCGACCAGATGTGCGACTGGCTGGCAGCACCCCAACCGGAAAGCACCCCCCCGCCCCAATCGTAGCGGTATTCCAGGCTGTCGCCGTTGGGGTCGGTCGCCGACGTGCTGAATGCGACGGATGCGTTCACCAGGGC
>JBFYWS010000134.1:0-2755 GCA_041310935.1 Desulfobacteraceae bacterium
GCCACGCCTTTTTTCAGGTTTTCCTGCACCGCTTTCACGGCCGCGTCGAAGTCCGCATGCTTCGCCAGCACATTCTTCTTGTCGTCGAATCGCTCCATGCCGACCATGTAGCGGTAGTTCGGCAAGTCCTTGGCGGATTCGTCCCCGCCGAAGCCAGCGCCTGCACCGAGTGTTTTTGCCAGCCGCGACTGCAGGTCGCGCACCACCGGTTCGGCCTGCTGGAAGCGGGTGCGCAGATAGGCACGATACCAGTAATCCGGATTTGTGTAGGACACCTCGCCCGCTTCGGTCACCCCGATGCGGATCGGTGCCGCGACGATATGGGCACCGCCCATTTCACGGACTTTCGCCAGCATCGCCGGGTCGGTCGCCACCACCACGCCGTGGCTCGGCATGCCCTTGGGCGAGTAGCGCCCGAGAACCTGGAAGCCGGCGTCGGCGAGCTTCTTTTCCACCGTGGCCGACACCGCAGCCAGTTCGCCCGCTGGTACGGAGTCGGCCTTGAGGTAAGGCGCGACCGCCCAGCCTGTGAGCGAATAACCTGCCAGCAGCAGGGCCCCAACAAAACGTCGCAACATATTCAATTTAAATCCCATGGACATAAAAAAAGCCGGGGTCGAATGACCCCGGCGTGATTTTATCAGCTTATGAAACTCGCTGATGGATTACATCTTCCAACTGTAAAAGCCGCCACGAAGACAAATCCGCATAAAAAAACCGGGCCAGTGGCCCGGTTTTAACCTTCCCGTCAACTATCCGCGAATCAGAAATTCATGCGAACGGAAACGGTGACGCCCAGTTGTGAATGGTCGACGGTGTGCGAGGTGGCATTAACCGGGAAAGCGGTAGGATCACCCGCACTCAATACGGAAGAGATCGTTCCGGTATCAACGGTCTTGCTGACTTCATCAGCATAAACCAAGGCCCCTTCAAGCGTGGTGTGCTTGCCGAGGGCATAACCACCACCCACGGTGAAGTGGCTTTCGACCACTGCCGGGAAGAAGTGATTGTTGAACAAATTGATAGCTTGATTGCTGTAGCCAATCATAGATTGTTCACTAGGCAACACGGCAATTGGATCTTCACCGTAGTTGAAGCCGGCGCCGACCCACCAACCCTTGCTGGAATATTTCACGCCCAGGCCGAACACATCCTGGTCATCCCAGTTGAATTCCTTGTAGCCATCGGCATCGCTCCACATGATGCGCTTATAGTCGCCGGTGAACATCCACGGGCCCATGTTGTAAGCCACGCCAGCCTTGATTTCTGCGGGTTGGGCGAGGTCGTTCGACACGATCGTTTGCATCCCATTGGGGCCAATACCGAAACCGTCGGCCGCGATCGTCAGTTGATTGTCGTAATTCATGCCGATCTCTGACTGGTAGGCGAGGCCGACGGTGAGATCCTTGGTGATATCAAAGTAACCACCGAGGTTGAAGCCGAAGCCAAGGTCAGTCGCAGTACCATCCCCAACCGTGTCGCCAAATGGATCGATGTAATTAATGTCGAGCGCACCGTACTGGATCACGGCGGCAGCGCCCACACCGAACGCGCCTCTGTTGTAGGTGATCGAAGGCACGAACTTCATCAACTGCAGGTTGGTGTAACCTTGGAACAAGAGTGCATTGTCGAGAGAATCGCCACGGTAGTCCACGCCCATGCCGGCGGTACCGAACATGCCGAGGCCGAAGGTGAAGTTTTCGTTGATGCGGGTCGCCAGCGAGACTTCCGGGATGACGCTGAGGTCGGCATCGCTGGTTGCGCTGCCCTGCATCCCGGCCACATCAGTCGTAGCTGTCACGTCAGGCATGAAAAACGTACCGCCGATGGCGAACTCGGTTCCCTGAATCTTGCCGAGCAGGGCGGGGTTGGTCAGGGCGTTCTCGGAACCAAAAAAAGCCGCGGTACCGGTGCCACCCAAGGCACGGGATTGAACGCCGAGGCCGATAAGATTGTCGCCGTTGGTGGCGAAAGCGCTGGTGGCAAAGCCGGCAATGGCCATGGATGCGAATACACGTGTGAGTTTCATACTGTCTCCAGGAGTTATTGAATACTGTTTATAACTTTGAAAGTTACCGGCCGATGCTATCCCGCTGCGAACCTGCGCTGCAAGCCTGCGTCTGGCATCTTTTTTGGCCATAAGAAAATTGTTGCCTAGATGCAACACGCATAAAAAAAGCCGGGACAACCCGGCTTTTTTCTTATAGCCATCGAGCGTTCAGATGAACAGGCAGACGTCGGTCTCGCCGGCGAACTCGAAGAAGGTGGCGGCGCCGCCGTATTCCAGCCCGTCGATGAAGTCGGAGTGTTCGAAGCCGAACAGTTCGACGGTCATCTGGCAGGCGATGAACTTGACTTCGGCTTCCTGGCACAACTCGCGTAGATCGGGGATGGTGGCCACGCCGTTGTTGGCGATGGTCTGCTTCATCAGCGCCGTCGCGACACTTTCATAACCCGGGATGATCGCCTGGATGGCGTTGGGCATGTTCCAGTTGATGCTCTTGAACCACTTCGGGCCGAAGGGCATTTTCATCGGCATGCCGGGGTTGCCGAGCGGGCTGACCTTGAGCACGGACAGATCCTTGCGCACCAGCTGCAGGCCATAGAAGGTGAAGAAAATCTGGGTTTCATAGCCCAGCGCAGCCGCCGTGGAAGCCAGAATGAAGGGGGGGTAGGCCCAGTCCAGCGTGCCCTTGGTGGCGATGATGGCCATTTTTTTCTGATCCATGCGTCTCTCCTGATCCGGTTAAAAAAA
>JBFYWS010000138.1:0-6164 GCA_041310935.1 Desulfobacteraceae bacterium
CGCTTGAGCTTCTCCAGCTCCGCGTCGACCGGCAGAAAGTAGAACACCCCCGTGGTGTCGTTGATCCCGTGCCCGGCGAAGAACAGCACCGCGATGTCCTTGGCCGTCGTCTGCCGCTGCAACCACTCCAGGCCATCGAGGATGTTCCCCTTACTGGCCTGTGCGTCGGTCAGCGTTTTCAGTTCAACACCGCTATAGAGCCGCCCGTGCTGATCGTTCCAGACGGCACCGAAGTCCAAAGCGTCCTTCGCAGCCAGGTTCAACCGCATATCCGGATCCTGGTAGGCGCTTACCCCCACGGCCAAGACGTAGAGCTTGGGCTTGATCTCGAAGGATTCCTTAGCAGCGGCCCCCCTCCAGCGCAGCCTTATCGTGGCCGGCTCGCTCACTGCATGGCGGTTTTCGGCGATGACCGACACTTCGCAGTCCCTGGAAGGGATCGGGACCGACAGCTCCCCGCTCGCCTTGGGCGCCTGACCGATCCCCTCGACGGAGACGGGTCGGCCGTCCACCAGGACCTTCAGTCGGCTGAGAGCCTCCCGGCTGCGCGCCGAGTATTGCACCTTCACGGAAGCGGCTGACACCTCCGCCCCGTCAAGAGGCGAACCGATGGCGACCACCGGCGGGAGCTTGTCGCGCACCGATGCCGTCTCGGCCGGCTTGCGCCCGGGCTGCTCGTTGGCCAGGCGCAGAGCCTCGGCCTCGTCCATCGTTTCGAGCGCCCGGTCGATCACATCGGGCCGGTAATAGGTGGAACGGAAGCGGGAGTTGGGAAAGAAGTCCGCGGCCTGGTCCTTGCCGTTGTTCACGTGCCAGCCGATGAAGCCCTCGCCTCCTGGAGAAGCGTCGTAGTAGCCCGAGGGGGTCCATAGCACCCAGCGCTTACGATCCGGGTGCGGGAAAAAGGCCAAAAACTCCTTGCCGTCCGAAACCCGGTACCAGCGGATCGTGCCGTCGCCCAGCGCGGCCACCGCCACCCGGCCGTTGGTGTTCACACCGTGGACAATGCTGGGCATTCGCATTTTCCACATCGGCTTTCCTTCGGAATTAAAGAAGTAAAGACGAGAGCTGACACCCAGAAGGAACCCCGCACGGTCCGGTTTGATCGCCAGGCACCGCGCCATATCATGCTTATCCAATTCGAGATGTTTCCCCTTCAGTTTGGGGGCCAGCGAGTTCTTCCAGTCGCTCACCGCGAGGCCCTCGGTGATCGGTGCCTGGAAGGAGACGTTGGCCTTCAGGCTCTTCCAGAGTCCGGAGGCGGCATCCGTGAGCCGCCGGTCGGTCACCTCAAAGATTGCAGGCGCCTGGCCTCCCCGCTTGTAGGCGAACTCGATTCCCGCACCGTCCGAGGAAAGGCGAAAACCATCGTACAGGCTGTGGTAGTTGGGGATAGCCTGGGACCCTAAAAGGGTCGTCTCGTTCCGATCGCTAAGCACACCGAAGGATCCATCACGAACAGAAAAAACCATTCCTCCCTGTTTGAGCGGCAGAATGTGCAGCGCTGCGAGGTCTGCCTCTAACGGCACGTTCTTGAATGTGCCCCGACCCCCGTCTTCCCATTTGCGTACAAGGTAATCTCCCTTCGATCGGTAGCTGCCCGCCGCGAACAGAAAGCGGCTGTCCGGCGACCACGCGACTGTTCTGAAATCCATAACGGTGCCGCCCTTCACTCCCGACGTATCCGGCGAGTAGGCATGCTCCAGGGCATTGCCCTTGACCCCGAGCACGTCAACCGCAGCGGTGTGCTCATAGCCCACAGCCAACCGGGTTCCGTCGGGCGAAAATGCGAGCCCCCATGGACGCTGGCCCCCGGGCGGCCTTATTTTGGACACTGGAGACAGGGCGCGGGGCGATGAGGCATCCTGGTTTGTCAAGCTGGACAGATCATACAGACGGATGAACCCGTCAAAGCAGGCAGTTGCAATCCGAGAGCCGGAAGGGTCACTCACTACCGTTTTTATATAGTCGCTGTAGTCTTTGTCTTCGGCCGCTACCGTGTAGTCCGGCAACCTGTACAGCCGCATGCTTGCCCAGTCTGCCCTGCCCCCACCTTCGCCCGTGCCCGCCGCAAGAAATTTGCCGTCTGAGGTGTATGCCAGGCTTTGCACCCATCCGGGCAATCCGCCAAGCCGGCGTGTGAGGGATCCGGTGGCTCGGTCAAAGAGGTACACGCAGGCATCCTTTTGCTGCGGCGAGCCGGTGCGGCCCCCGCATGCCACAGTCCCCGCATCCGAGGACAAGGCCACGGCAAAGATATGCCCCTGCTCATGCTCACCCACGGGAGGCCGCAGGATGCGTAGAAGCTCACCTTTGCCGGAGATGTCCCATATCCGCACCGTCTTGTCCTCGGAGCCGGTAACGAGGATTCGGTTCGAAGGGTCTAAGGCAATTGAAAAAACGCCCGCATTGTGCGTGCCCACCTCAAGCCGCAGGATAGGCTCGCTGGACTGACCCAAGACCGGCTGAGCCGCAGCCAAGAAAAGACCGGCTGCCATCCCGGCCAGACAAAACCAGGTTTTTACGCTGCCTGCTAAAGCTGCAATGACCCCCGCGTTGCACCGTTTTTCAAAAGTCGTCGGCTTTCCAAACTCTTCGCTATCGGGTTTCATGGTGCACCTCTTTCGAAGGTTGAGGAAAAGAATCGACTTCGAACTATGTTGCAAGTGTGATGGTCTAATACCAAGAACGAAGGATACCAGAACAACAAGAATATGAACTGGAAAGGTGAGGTCCGAATCGCTTGACGAAACCAGAGTCCGCTTCAGGTCCGGTCGAGTGGGAAAGAATCAGATTGGGAAGGAGAGTATACCTTAGTGGGGTGCCGAAAATCAAATAAAATTTGACTGGTGGTGGAGGTTATATCTCAAGGTTCCCCAGCCTTGTGATTTGTCGGATGGTATTTAAATTATCCAACAATACAAAATTACTGCAGATTAACTCCGCATATCGTACCCTTGCCTCTGACGTGCCGTAAATTTCAGAGACTGACTGAAATGCAGGTAAGCCGAAATCTCAATTTGAGTCATCATCGCAGTCGGAAGTCAAATAATTTGATCAAAAGCCACAAACTGTGAAAATATTTAATCAATTTTGATCAAATGGCTACCCATTTTACAGGTTAACGTTATTAGTAGCGTCTAAATAACTCATTGATTATGCATTTAAAAAATCACTTCGGCACTTTTTGCATGTTTTTTGCAAAGAACTTGTAGGGCTTCCATCCATAGTCCGCCCCGGCGACACTTCATTAATTGCGTGTAGCACAACCATCTGCGGTAACCCTAACCGGATGGTTTGTTTAAAATATCATTCGACGAGCTGCAGTGGGGGGGTATTGCCTAACGTTGATCCTCCAACGTCAAGAGGTGCAATATGAATCACTATGAGCCCAGTTCGTTTCCGGCAAGACCGCAAGAAAGCTATTATGTCTTTACCTCCTTCGTCGGCGGGCTTATACGCCATTCCAGCCTTTTAATGCTTGTCCTTTGGTTTGGCTTTTCAGCTGCAACCGCAGCCGTCGGCACTGCCAAATCCTTTTGGCATCACACTGGTGTCCGCAGCCTTGTCGCCGTATTGGAATCAAAACTTGCCACTTCCGGCTCTTCCGCCGTCGATCTCCAAACAGTACCAAAACTGCAAGTTAGGGATACAGTGAAGGTCCAAAGGGAGGAGAACAGGGCACGACGTAAACTTGCCAACGAGCTGAGGCAGCGTAAGGCTTCCGCCAGCACTCTGCAGCACGGCCGCAACAGTTAGTGCTGCCTATCGCCTTTCAGAAAAGCCTTAAGTACGACCAACGCCTATGGCAGTGTGCTGTTGCATCACTATGGGCAGCTCGAATATATCGCGCTGTCCATTTTTTTGTCCCGGGTTGAACCGCTATTCGAAGGATATTTTTTTAAACATTTTTACCTGCAGCGCAGAAGGAAAATGCCAAGGTTGGTGAGAAACATATCTCGTTTGTCAATGGGAACCTAAAACTGTACCAATTATGGGATTTTAAAAGTGTACCACCCTGCCGGGAAGTTTGGGGTTAGTTTGTTTGGTTAATCAGTTCCTTTGCTCTTTGAGATTCCAGGTTCTGGGTTGAGAAAGCGTGCTGCCGGAGTCGGTAGCTGTGGCCCTTGATGTTGACGACTTTGCAGTGGTGCAGCAGCCGGTCGAGGATGGCGGTGGCGAGCACGGCATCCCCGAAGAGTTCCTGCCAGTCGGTGAAGCTCTTGTTGGAGGTGATGATGGTGGAACTTCTCTCGTAGCGGTGGGAGACGAACTGGAAGAACAGGTACGCCTCCCGGCTGTCGATGGGCAGATAGCCGACCTCATCGACCACCACCAAGGGGGATGTCAGATAGGCCTTGTGGTTGGACTGGCTCTCCTTGAGCTTTCTGATCAGGGTGTCCATGGTGGTGAAGTAGACCTTGAAGCCATGCGAGCAGGCCTTGATCGCCAGCGAGATCGCCAGATGGGTCTTTCCCACCCCCGGAGGTCCCAGGAAGATGACATTTTCTTTCTGGGCGATGAAGTCCATATCGAAGAGCGACATGATCTCCTTCTTGTTGAGCTGGGGATGGAAGTTGAAGTCGTACTCATCGATGCTCTTGGCGGTGGGAAGCCCGGCAGTCTTCATGGCGGTCTGGAACCGGCGCTTCTCTTTGACGGCCACTTCCTCCTCCAGCAGTTGATCGAGAAACGACAGATACGAGCGTTTGTCGGTCTCGGCCTGCTGGGCGATCGTCTCCAACACTTCGGAGGCCCGGACCAGATTCAGACGCGTGAGATTGTCGCGCAGGCGGTCGGTGATCAGCTGGTCCATAGCCCACCTCCTTCAGCCATGCGCTCATACTCGGCTATGGGGCGGTACATCACCTGTGGGAACAAGGAGCCGATGGACAGCCCTCGGGTCGCTTGGCCTTTGAAGCGGCCGTACTTGCGCCGTGACTGTTCCCGGTCCGCCTTGAGCTGTTCGGAGAACAGCGGGTTACCGACAAACTGATACTTGCCCTCGGCCTGGGGGTAGCTCGCCAGGAGGCGGTGGTCATCGAAGAAGCGGATGGTACCGTCTTTGATCTTCAGCAGGATCTTTTTGCCGACGGCCTCGTGGGGGAGTTGATACCGGTTGGTGTCCAAGTAGATCAGGCAGTCCTTGTAGACCTTGCGGAAGATTTTTAGCGAGGTGTCGTAGTCGCCAAAGGCAAGCTTGCCGAGACTGGGCTTCTCCTGCTGCCAGCGTTCGGCGATCGGCTGCCGGTGAGTTCCATGGACGCGCAGGTTGGCCACGGTGTCGAGCCAGGCCAACAAATCCCGGTTCGCCTGATCGATCGAGCTGAACCCGTAGCCGCGCCAGAAGCTCTCGCGGATGTAGTCGACGGGACGTTCCACCTTGCCCTTCACCCAGGGGCTGTAGGGCGGGCAGGCCTTGGGCGTAAAGCCGCAGTGGTGGGCGAAGTGCATCAGCTCGACATTGAAGTCCACCTGGCCGCTGTCGCGCCGGATCACCACATGCTTCATGTTGTCGTAGAGCAGCTCGGCGGGCACGCCGCCCAGGTAATGAAACGCACGTTTGTGGCAATCCAGAAAACTCTCCAAGCTGCAGCGCCGAACGAGCTCGGCATACATGGCCCGGCAGTAGCCCAGGATTATCAGGAAGAGGTAGACTGTGCTGGTTCGGCCACTCGCTTCGGTGATCTTGAAGTCAGCCCAGTCTACCTGAGCCTGCAGCCCAGGCATCGTCTCGAAACGGCTGTAGGCGATCCTGGCCTGCTGTTCTTTGAGGGGGCGCACAAAGTTCTTGACCGTGTCGTAGCCGCCGGTATAGCCGATCTGCTTGAGCCTGCCGAAGATCCAGCTGGCCCGGTAGTTGTCCTGGCTGACCCAGTCCTGGATGATCCGCACGAAAGGGGCCAGGATAGACAGTCGGCGTTGGCTGCGGCGGTACTCGGGGAAGCGCTTTCCCAGAATGTACTTTTTGACGGTGTTGCGGTGGAGCCCCAGACGCTTGGCGATGAAACGCATGCTGTGACCCTGACGGTGCAATGCAATCATGTCCATAAAAGCCTCCTCGGTGATCATGGCCACCTCCTCGGTTATCCGAGAAGGCTACCATGGTATCCCTGGGAGGGTGGTACACTTTTCATTCCCGTTTCTGGTACACTTTTGCATTC
>JBFYWS010000141.1:0-9857 GCA_041310935.1 Desulfobacteraceae bacterium
TAAGAATCAAACAATTTCAGCTGGTTGTCTGAACTAGTAATTTCAGTTTTGTAGCTGCCCTGTGCGAAGGCTTGATACAAGGGCATTTTCTCGAAAAGAGTCAAACTCAAAACCTGTAAAATTGTGTAGAGGCTCTCATCGATCTGCATGCGCTTTCGAATGATCGCCACCAGCACATACACCGAGACGGCGATCCAGATTTGGGTCTTTACCGCGTTTTCCGATGTTCCGTAAAAGGCCTTGATTCGTAGATGCTCTTTGATCCACTTGAAGAAGATCTCCACCTGCCAGCGACAGCGGTATAGATCCGCGATGGTCTTCGCCGGCAGGCTAAACTGGTTGGTGAGGAAGGTAAGGCGCTTGTCGCGCTGATCGTCATAGAATTTGACCCGGCGCAGTTTATCCGGATAACTCTGATTGGTGTAGAAGCCATCCAGGGCAACGATCTGATCGCAGCGCACGCCGGTTTCTTTATCGACCGGGTTGGAGTAGATGCGATGCAGATGGGTATTGGATTTGCTGCGGATCACAAAGAAAGCGGGCGCCTGATGCAAGGCATACAAACGGGCAAAATCCAGATAGCCTCGGTCCATGATGTAGATGGCGCCGGGCTCTGGGACTAACGTGTCCAGGATATTCACATCATGCAGTTTGGCTTCGGTGATCATGATAAAGGCGGGGATGCTTCCGCGCAGATCCAAGAGGGTGTGCAGCTTGATACCGGCCTTGGTGGTCCGGAACCGGGCCCAGGGGAATAACGACATGCACAAATCAATCGTACTGGAGTCCAGGGCATAGACGGTCTCGGTGAGCTGGAGTCCAAAATCCTCTTTCAAATAGAGTGTGCGGGCTTCATGAATGAGTTGCTGGGCGAAGTCGGCGTAGATACGCCAGTCACGGCTCTCGTTGGCATCGGCCAGTGTACTGCGTGAGACATTACCGCGAAAGCCGGCGTGGTAAAGCTTCTCTTCAAGGGCACGCAGACAGCACTCGATATCCCGCAAACTTTCGCGGGCAGTCAGCTGCGCAAATGCCATGCAGAGAAACTGATCATAGCAGGAAAAGGAGCGCATGCGGTAATTGCCCTGGTAGCGATTCACGCATTTGCGGAACGGATGCCGTGGAAGAAACTCCATCAGCTGAGAGACTACGGTTTGACCCTGATACATGCTTGGCGCTCCTTCCGCAGCGAATTTTTTGCAGAAGGAGTACCAACGAACTCAAACCAAATTCAAGTCGATAACAGCGAAAACCGTTCATATTTATAGTATTAACAAAAGGTTGCTCTATGTTCGAGAAATCTTAACCGGACAGTACTGAAGGTCCGTAACGGCTTGGAAAAGGAAGCTCCTGAATGGGAAGCCGTCCTCATGCAACGAATCAGCGGAAGACGCTATTTGCGACGGGGCGGATAGCGTTGCGGGAATTTTTAGATCAAACGCAGGTCGCTCGCCGACGATGAGGAGGGGAGATGGCACTGAAAGTCAACGTGATCAACCGGCGGCAGGGCGTCTTCGTCGTGGCCCCCATCGGGTCCATCGACACGGCCGGCCATTCGCTTTTCCAGGAGAAGGTCAACGCGATAGTCGCACAGCACCCGGATGTGATCATCTTCGACATGGAGTTCACCGACTACATCAACAGCATGGGGCTGCGTGTGCTCTTCGCCGCCCAAAAAGCGCTGAAAACACACAGTGGCAAGCTCGTTTACATGAAGCTTCAGCCTCAGATCAAAAAAGTGTTCGACATTCTGAGCGCCCTGCCCTCGCTCAAGGTCTTTGCCAGCATCGAGGAGCTCGATGGCTACCTGGATGCGATGCAGGCCCAATCCACCTCAAGGCCCACCGCAGATGAGTGACCGTTCCCTGTCGACAGGTTGGTTCCGGCGAAGGGCGATCGCGTTGAACCTGTTGAATACGACAGGCGATCACCCTCCAGGGATGTAGCGCTTCTGCAACTCAATCCATTCTTGGGTTCTCATAAATGCAAGCAACGCTTTGTTGATGGGCTTGCGAAGCGGGGCTTTTTCCTGAATTGCCAAAGCCACAAAATAGTCATTAAACACGATCGGGAGCACTTGAACCCTGCCTTGAAAGTCATTTTTGACTTGATATTTCAGCAGCATTTCATTGACAACGAAGGCGTCGATTTTTCGGGAGGCGAGCGCCTCAAGTCCCTGCGGAGTGCCGTCGAAGAGGAGGGTGGCTATTCCGTGTTTGTTCAAGAAGTGCATCGCCTCCGATTGGGGTAGGACCCCGACGCGCGCGTGCTGAAGATCACCGAAACCGCGAACATGGCCGCGCAGCTCGCCGATGGTGAGCGATGCGGTGATGTTGGCCGTGACGCTGGCCACAAAGACAATCGAGAAAAGCATCCAAAGGACCGCGATCAACCGCCCCGCGGCCGTTTTCGGGGCCTTGTCGCCGTATCCTACGGTGCTCATGGTCACCACCGACCACCACACTCCATTGCCAACCCCTTGCGCGACCCCATCGCCGAACATCTCGCGGTTGCGTCGTCTTTCAAATAACCAAACCAGGACGCCGGCGATCATCGCGAGACAAAGCAAAAACCCAAGCGCCCTTAGTACCTCCTTGGAAAAAACGTGGCCGACAAAACTGACCCATCGGAAGCCTGCGCCTCCGGCCGGCACGGCGATCGCGAGGCCCGATTTGAAGTAGGATTGGCTGAAGTCGATCGCCGCTTCGTACCGCAACTCCACCGGCAGGGACGGGATGAGATCGATGGCCTTGGTTTCCAAAGCAGTCACCAAGGGTGACATACCGTTGTACTCCCGGTATTCGAAGGCCACCCCCATGCGGCGGGCCACATTTTCCCAAATTTCGATGGCGATGCCTTCCCACCGGCCATCGGCGGTCCTCATCATTACCGGCGGGGCCTGCAGGGTGCCGACCACCAGGACTTGGGGGGCGGGGCTATCGTTCTGGGCAGAGCCGCGCCCCGGCAACAGCAGAAGAACGCTGATCCAGATCGCGGCGAGAAGGGATCTTCCGAGTAATAGGGCGCTGTGCGATGACATCGCCGACCGATCCTTGCGAAGTGGCGCCTGCAGCGGCCCGGATTGGCCCCGGCGGCAAATGCCGGGCGCTGTTAAGGCAGAAAACCGGCCTCCATCACCGGTTGGGCCGACAGAGAGGCCTCGGCGGTGTCGGCCCATCCGCCGCCCATCGACTTGTAGATAGTAATCAGTGAGCGGAACAGGCGATTCTGGCCGCCGGTGTAGGCGAGCTCGACGTTGAACAGGGAGCGCTCGGCGTCCAGCACCTCGAGGAAGCTCGTATAGCCCTCGTCGTAGCGCAGGCGCGCCAGCCGGGCATAGTTGTGCAGGGCGTTCAGCTGCCGGCTGAGCGCTGCCTGCCGCTGGCCGCTCTTGCGGCGATCGAGGAGCGCATCGTCCACTTCGCGGAAGGCGTTCTGGATGGCCTGCTGATAGCTCCAGACGGCCTGCTGCCGGGCGGCTTGGGCGGCCTTGACTTCGCCGCCGATGCGCCCGGCGGTGAACAGCGGCACGCTCACTGGCACCCCGTAATTCCAGGTCCGGGAGGCGGCCGTGAACAGGTTGGAGAGCTCGGTGCTCACGCTGCCGAAGGCGCCCGTCAGCGAGATGCTCGGGAAGTAGAGCGACTTGGCCACACCGATGCGGGCATTGGCGGCGATCAGCCGCTGTTCAGCCCCGCGGATGTCGGGCCGGCGCTCCAGCAGATCGGAGGGCAGCCCGGCCGGCACTGCCGGCAGGATGAGCCCGTCAATCCCCAGCCCGCGGGGGATAACCCCGGGGTTGCGGCCGAGCAGAACACTCAGCGCGTTCTCGGTCTGGCCGATGGCGAGCTCGAGGTCCGGAATGCGGGCCAGCGCGTCCTCGTATTCGGACTCCGCCTGGCTCAGATCCACCTCCGAGATGATCCCGTTCTGAAAACGCATCCGGAAGAGGTCTAACGTCTCCCGGCGGCTCTCAGCGGTACGCCGGGTGATGTCCAGCTGCTTGTCCAGGGCCCGGATCTCCACATAGGCGGCGGCCACCGCGCTGACGAGGGTCAGGACAACGGTCCGCCGGGCCTCCTCGGTGCCGAGCAGCTCGGCGCGGGCGGCCTCGGTCGCCCGCCGGAACTTGCCCCAGAAGTCGATCTCCCAGGCCGCATTGAGAAACGCCCCATACTGGTGATAGGGGTTGTCGCTGCCGACGATCGGCGTCAGGCCCTTTTCGGTCAGACGCTCACGAAAGACGTCGGCGCTGCCGCCGGCCGCCGGGAATTGATCGCCGCGGGTCGAAAAATAGCGGCCGAAAAACTCCTCAATGCGCGCGGTTGCGATCAGGAGGTCCTTGCTTTCGGCCAAGGCCGCGCGCACCAGGCCGTTTAAAACCGGGTCGTTGAACTGCTCCCACCAGGCCGTGTTGGCGAGCTCCCGTACCTCCTTTTCTTCGAATCGCCAGACGGCGGGCGCATCGACGGCCGGCCGCTGGTAGTCCGGGCCCACCGTCACGCAGCCGGTCAGCAGCGCCATGAGAATTCCAGCCAGGATGCGCTTAGGCATGCTCCCCTCCCTTCTCCGGCCTTGCGTGCGGCCCGGCGGTCGGGTCGTGCGATTCGGCCGTCCCACCCCGGTGGCCGAGCTTCTCGACGACGTAGAAGGTCATCGGTATCAGGAAAATGGCGATGAAGCTCGCTGCGAGCATTCCGCCGATGACCCCGGTGCCCATCACTTGACGCGATATGGCCCCCGAGCCCGAGGCGATGGCGAGCGGCACGCAGCCCAGGATGAAGGCGAAGCTCGTCATCAGGATCGGTCTCAGGCGCAGCCGCGCCCCTTCGAGGGCCGCATCTGATAGGGTTTTGCCCTTTTCGAACTCCACCTTGGCGAACTCGACGATGAGGATCGCGTTCTTGGCCGCGAGCCCGATCAGCATGATCAGCCCGATCTGGGCGTAGAGATTGAATTCCATCTGGCGCATAAAAATTCCGGCAAAGGCACCGAGCACGGCAATGGGGGTGCCCAACAGCACGCTGAAGGGCAGCGACCAGCTTTCGTACTGGGCCGCCAGGATCAGGAAGACGAAGAGCATGGAGAGCCCGAAGATCACCGACACCGGCACACCCTCCATCGCCTTCTTCTCCTGGAAGCTCATGCCGAGGTAGCCGTAGCCCATCTCCCGCGGCATGCTCTGCGCGAAGACCCCCTCCAGCGTTCGCATGGCCTGAGCGGAGCTGAATCCGGGCGCGGCGACGACGTTCAGCTGGGCGGAGCGGTAGAGGTTGTAGCGCATGGTGAACTCGGGCCCGGAGCGCTGTTCGATCGAGGTGAGGGCGGAGAGCGGCACCGTGTCCCCGGCGGCGTTGCGTACATAGAACTGCCCCAGCTGCTCGGCGCGGGTGCGGTACTCGCCCTCGGCCTGCACGTACACCTGCCACTGGCGGCCGAAGCGGTTGAAGTAGTTGACGAAGTAGCCGCCCATGAAGGCTTGCAGGGTGCGGTAGACCTGGCTGAGATCGACCCCCTGCTTGAGCACCTTGTCGCGGTCGACGTCGACGAAGATCTGCGGCACCGTGGGCAGGAAGGTGGTGGTGATTCGGGCGATCTCCGGCTGCTGGCGGGCCGCTTCCATGAATCGTTGGGTGTTCTCCCACAGAAAGGCGATGTCCTTGCCGGAGCGGTCCTGCAGGATGAAGGTGACCCCGCCCGCGGTGCCGATGCCCGGGATGGCCGGCGGCGAGAAGGCGAAAGCGATTCCCTGGGTGATACGGCTCATCCGTTGGTTGAGGCTCGTCATGATGGCCGCATATTTTTCCTCGGCGCTTTTGCGCTCGTGCCAGGGCTTGAGGGTGATGAAGAAGAATCCGCTGTAGGTGTTGGTCACCCCGGAGAGCATGCTGTAGCCGACCACCGTCGTGCAAAACTGAACCCCGGGGGTCTCCAGGATGATCTTTTCGAGCTCCCGCGTGGCGGCGTCGGTGCGCTGCAGGGAGGCGGCCTCCGGCAGCTGGACTCCGGCATACAGATACCCCTGGTCTTCCTCGGGCAGAAACCCGGTGGGCACTCGTTTGCCGATCACCCCGATGCCGGCGGTCATGATGACGAGCAGGAGCAGGCTGATGACGAACTTGCGGATGAACCAGCCGCAGAGCTTCACGTAGCCGTTGGTGGCCCGGCCGAAGAGGCTGTTGAACCCCCGGTAGAAGGCCCCCAGGGGCCCGCGGGCCTTTTTCTTGGGCCTCAGGATCAACGAGGAGAGCGCCGGGCTCAAGGTCAGGGCGTTGAAGGCCGAGATAATGACCGAAATGGCGATGGTGACCGCAAACTGCTGGTACAGCTTGCCGGTGATTCCGGGGATGAAGATGGTCGGCAGGAAGACCGCCGACAGAACCAGGGCGATGGCCACCACCGGTCCCGAGACCTCCTCCATGGCTTTGAGCGTAGCCTCCTTGGGCGAGAGCCCGTGTTCGATGTGGTGTTCCACCGCCTCGACCACCACGATGGCGTCATCCACCACGAGCCCGATGGCCAGCACCAGGCCCATGAGGGCGATGGTGTTGATGGAAAAACCGAGCAGCGGGAACATGGCAAAGGTGCCGATCAGCGAGACCGGCACCGCCAGCCCCGGGATCAGAGTCGCGCGCCAGCCCTGCAGGAAGATGAAGACCACGATGATCACGAGGACCAGGGCCTCGAAGAGCGTGTGCAGGATCTCCTTGATGCCCTCGCGCACCGACTGGGTCGTATCGAGCGGGATGCTGTATTCCAGATCGGGCGGAAAAGTTCGCTTCACCTCCTCCATCAGTTGCGTGACCCCATCCACCGCCGCGATGGCGTTCGAACCGGGCAGCTGATACAGCGCGAGCACGGCGGAGGGCTTCCCGTTCAACCGGCCGACCATGCTGTAGTTCTGGGATCCCAGTTCGATCCGGCCGACCTCCTTGAGCCGCACGAGCGAGCCGTCCGGGTTGGCCCGCACCACGATCTGCTCGAACTCCTCGGGGGTTTCCAGCCGCCCCTGGGCGCGGATGGCGTAGGTGTACTCGATCCCCTCGGGCGCCGGCTCCGCCCCCACCTGCCCCGCCGGGTTGACCGTGTTCTGCGTTTTAATCGCATCCACGATCTCGGGCACCGTGAGATTCAGCTTGGCCAACTGGTCGGGCTTCACCCACAGGCGCATGGCGTACTGCCCTGCGCCGAAGACCGTGACGCTGGCGATTCCCGGCACCCGCGTCAGTTGGTCGTTCAGGTTGATATAGGCGTAGTTGGCGAGGAAGGTGGCGTCGTAGGTGCCGTTGGGGGAGGAAAGCGCCACCAGCATGAGCGGCGAGGAGGTGGATTTCTTGACCGTGACCCCGAAGTCGCGCACCTCGGCGGGCAACTTGGAATCGGCCTGGGCCTTGCGCATCTGGGTCAGCACCTGGTCGATGTTGGGGTCGGTCTTGACGTCGAAATTAACGTACAGCTTCAGCTCGCCGTTGTTGGCATTGAGCGAGTACATGTAGTTCATGTTGTCCACCCCGCTCATCTCTTGCTCGATGGGGGTGGCCACCGCCTGCTCGACGGTCTGCGCGTCGGCGCCGACGTAGGTGGTGTTGACGACGATTTCCGGCGGCACGATATCCGGGTATTGGGCGATCGGCAGGCCCAGCATGGCCACGACACCCAAGATGACGAAGATGATCGAGATCACGATCGCGACGATCGGCCGGTTGACGAAAAACTTAGCCATGGACAACCTTTCGGATAGAAACGCGCGGAGCGCGTTTCTATGGGGTGAACGGTTTGGGAGTTACCTGAACCCCGTTGCCGACTTTCTGCGTGCCCTCGGCCACTACGCGCTCCCCGGCTTTTAGCCCCTCCCGGATGACCCAGAGGTTCTGGATGCGCTCGCCGACCGTGACCCCGCGGATGCGGACCGTGTTGTCGGCCTCGACCACCGCCACCTGGTAGCTGCCCTGCAGCTCCCCGACCGCCCGCTGCGGCACCAGCAGCGCGCCCTTTTCTATTTTCATAAGCGCCCGGACCCGGGCGTACTGGCCCGGCCGCAGGGTGTTCTCGGTGTTAGGAAAGAGGATGGCCACCTTGATGGTCCCGGTCTGTTGGTCCACTTGGCGGTCGGCATAGGAAAACTCGCCCTTCTGCGGCCAGGTGCTGCCGTCGGCCAGGATCAGTTCGAAGGTCGTCTTGTGGGCATCCGCCTTTTTTTCCTGCCTGGAGTTCTCGACGGCCAGGAGATACTCGCGCTCGCTGATGGGGACGTAGACTTTGATGGGGTTGACCGTGGAAACCGTGGTCAGCACCCGCGCCTGGGGCGTGCCCACGAGATCACCGATCTGGGCGGTGGCCGCCCCGGCGATGCCTTCGATGGGGGAGATGATTTTCGTGAAGCTCAGGTCGAGCTCGGCCTTGCGCACCTGGGCCTGAGAAGCGAGCACCTGGGCTTCAGCAGCCTGGACCTGTCCGACGGCGTTGTCCTTGTCCCGCTGGCTGACCGCGTTGGCCGCCGCCAGCGGCAGGATGCGCTTCAAGTTGGCCTGGGACGTCTGCAGGATCGCCTGCTGCTTGGCCAGGGCGGCCCTGGCTTCGTCCAGGGTCGCCTGGAAGGAGCGCGGGTCGATCTCGAAGAGCAGGGCCCCCTTTTTAACGAAATCGCCCTCCTTGTAGTTCTGCTTGACCAGGTATCCCTGCACCTGGGCCAAGATCGTGGCGTTCACAATGCCATCCATGGAGGCGACCCACTCCTGGTAAACGGGGACGTCCTTCTGGATGACCTCCGCCACCTCCACCACCGGCGGCGGCGGAGGGGCAACTGCCTTTTTTTCCTCCTGGCACCCGGTCGAACCGATCCCCGCTATCAGGAGCGACATAACGATGATCAATTTAACTTTCACAAGACCCCCTTGTTGCTCCGGTCGGGAGCATCAGGACATGGAACCCATTGGTAATCGTCAAAAAAAAGAAGGTGCCCCCCGATCGCGGGTGGAGAGGGATAGTGAGGCGCTTTTGGTGGAAGCGGCAGCGGGCCGCGACCATGCCGGCGTTTGCTTACGGCAAGGTGCGGCCCCTCCATGCGGGAAGGAAAGCGGACGGCGGCCAGGCCGTCCGCCTTTCAACCAGCGTTACTTCCAGCGGAAGACGACGCCTCCCATACCCAGGATGGCCTCCTGGTTGTAGAAATCGATGTTGGAATCGACGGCGTAATAGGCGCCGGTTGCAAAAAATTGCATCGGCTCGCTGCCCAGCATGCTCCAGCCCCAGGGGTTCTTGTAGTAGAGCGTGGCCGAGGCTCCGTAGCGGTCGTCGTCGCGGGTCTTGCCGTAGATCGGGTTGCGCTTGTCGTAGTCCGCCTGGCCGACAAATCCGTTCAGCACCAGGCTGACGGGGTCCCCGCCGTAGAGGTAGGTCAGCTGCAGGTCGACCCCGTTGTTCGCCATGGCCTCGCCGTCCAGATCGTCATAGAAAAATGCAATCTGCGGGGTGAGGGTGTGTCGGTTGCCGAACTTGAGTCCGTAGCCGGCCGATGCCCTATGCACCGTGCCGTTGCGGTCGAGGCGGCCCCGGTCGGAATTGCTCAGCCCGAGAAAATTACCGCTGCTCTCGTTGGTGATGTCCACCTTGCGCAGGGAGTACTCCAATTCCAGGTTGGAGCCGAAGACCTTGTCCCAGACCAGCTGCCCCCCCACATTTTGCCGGCCGGTGGCGTCGCGGTTGCTGCCCGTCACATACGGGTCCCGCCACACCTTGACCCGGTCGCTGTACAAGAAACCTGCCTGAAACACTCCCAGCGCGCCCACCTCCTGCTTGATCCCCAGCTGCTGGGCGGTATCGAAGGCGAGCAGATCCCCAAGCTCGGTGCCCAAGAA
>JBFYWS010000142.1:0-8310 GCA_041310935.1 Desulfobacteraceae bacterium
TTTTGGAAAGCGCAGCATATCCAGGGATATGTGAGCATTTGCAAAAGCCGCACAACGCCGGATCACGGCCTCAGGCGCGGTTTTTCAACACTCTGATAGAGCATAACCGGCGGCGGCCAAAGGATCAAGAGCAAAGAAGCGGGCGCGGCCAAAGCGGCTTGACATGCCACGGGTACTGGCTTAGGGTCGCGTGAAAAATGCTGACGCAGTATGATTGATGGGCTCGAAAAATAAGGAGACACGATGGGAGCCACCACACCGACCCGGGAGCAGGCGTTTGAGCTTCTCACGGAATTCAACCAGACCGACAGTCTCATCAAACACGCGCTCGCCGTCGAGGCGGTCATGCGCCACTTCGCCCGCAAGCGCGGAGCGGACGTGGAGAAATGGGGGGTCATCGGCCTCGTGCACGACCTGGACTACGAAAAGTTTCCGGACCAGCACTGCCACAAGACCGAAGAGATCCTGCGGCAGCGGCAGTGGCCGGAGGAGTACATCCGCGCCGTGGTGAGCCACGGCTGGGGGATCTGCTCGCAGGTGCCGCCCGAAAGCGAGCTGGAGAAGGTGCTTTACGCCGTGGACGAGTTGACCGGTCTGGTCACGACCTCGGCCCTGGTGCGCCCCTCGAAGAGCGTCATGGACATGGAGGCCGCGTCGGTCCGGAAGAAATGGAAGGACAAGCGCTTCGCGGCCGGCGTCAACCGCTCCATCATCGAGAAGGGGGCTGCCATGCTGGGGGTGGACTTAAACGACCTGATCGCAGAGACCATCCTGGGCATGCGGGAGGTGGCGGAAAAAATCGGGCTGAAGGGGAATACACCGTAACGGCCTTAAAGGGTTCAAGGGGCCCAGGGTTCAAGTGAAAAAAATGATCGGGTCATCGGCGCACGCCGATGGCCTGATCATTTTTCCCGCAGCGAACCGCGTGAGAGCGAGAAGTACACCCCGCAGATGCAAAGCCCCGCGAAGATGAGCAGCGCCGTGCGCACGCTTTGAACAAAGGCCGGGTACTGGGCGGGGGTGATCTGCGTTCGGCCGATGAAAAGCGCGAACATCAGGGTCGCGATCGCCATGGACAGGATCTGGCCCAGCAGCCGCATGGTGCCGACCGACCCGGAGGCGATGCCGTAATACTTTGTTTCCACCGAGCTCATGATGGCGTTCATGTTGGGCGAGGAGAACAGCGCAAAGCCGAAGCCCAGGGTCATCAGGCAGGCGATGATGAAACCAGCGCTCGTGCCCGCAGAGACCGTGGAGAGCAACAGCAGGCCGGCCGACGTGATGCCCATGCCGAGGGATGCGATCACCCGCGGCTCGATACGGTCGGAGAGTTTGCCGGCAAACGGCGAAAAAAGCGTCATCATGACCGGCTGGGCGATCATGATCAGGCCGGCGTCCTGGGGCGCGAAGCCTTTAATGTACTGCAGAAACAAGCTGATGAGGAAGGTCACCCCGAAGGTGGCGCTGTAATGGATGAGGGCCGCCAGGCATGAGAAGGCAAACACCCGGTTGCGGGTGAACAGCCGCACTTCGAACACCGGCTGCGCAACCCGGGTCTCCCACCACGCGAACACGCCCATCGCGGCTATGCCGCCCAGGGCCAATGCCGCGCTCCAGAGGTCCGGCAGGCCCGATGCCCCGACCATGAAGGCGACCACCGCCAGACCGTAGATCAGCGAACCGATGATGTCGAAGGACTCCCCGCGCGCGCCGGCCCACTCGCCCTTGAGCTTCCAGAGGATCAGCACGATCACGGAGAGCCCCATGGGCGCGTTGATCAGGAAGATACTGCGCCAGCCCAGGTGCTGGGTCAACCAGCCGCCGACGAACGGCCCGCAGGCAAGCCCGGAGTAGACCGCGGCCACGGTGATCCCGATCACCCGCCCGCGCTCGGCGAGGGGGAAGACCGAGGTCAGGATAGCGATGCCTGTCGCGAAGATCATGGCGATCCCCACGCCCTGGAAGACGCGGAAAAAAATCAAGGACTCCGCCGACCACGACAACCCCGCCAGAAAGGAGGTCAGCGCGAAGATCACCATGCCCCACAGCTGGACTTTTTTGCGGCCGTGAATGTCGGCGAGCTTCCCGAACGGCACCAGCGACACGGCGGCCGCCAGCAGGTAGGAGGTCGCCACCCAACTCAGGAGCACGGCATCGGTCTCAAACTCCTGGCCGATCGTCGGCAGGGCGATGTTGATCGACGACAGCATGAAGGGCGTCAGGAAGGAGCCCAGCGAGGCAACGACGAGCGCGGACCAACGCTCCGCCTCGTTTGAAACGTATTGCTCACTTTCCGCTTTCATATCGACGGACTCATACTGCATTTCCAACGCAGGTGCAAACCGGGACCCGGCGGGATGCATGCTGCGGGAGCGGCTTCCCGCCATGGTTTCAAGCGGCTTTATAGCTGCTCAGGTGGTTAGGCTGAAGGCTGAAGGGTAATAATGATCGCGCATGTCGTTACCTTCCACTGAAGTTATTTTTTTCTGTGGGAGCGGCATCTTGCCGCGATGATCGTGGATGGAAGCCACTCCCATCCCACAGGGGGCCTTCATTACCGATTAGGATGGCGTCGCGCGCCATAACCTGCTTCCAAGCAAACCGCTTCCCGAATCCCCCTAACCCCCTTAGCCGATTCAACTGCCCGAATTCTTGTGTGATCACGCAGGGGTTGCCCCTGAAAGCCTTCAGTCTTCAGCCTTCAGTCTATCAACCTGAGTAGTTGTGCGTCTTTACTTGAGGCATTCCCGCCGCTATAGTTGCGGCATGACATCCGAGCACCCGAAACCCAGACTGATCCTTGCCCCTTTAAAAGGCCTTACGGACGTGGTCTTCCGCAATACCTTTGCCGAGCACTTCGACGGCTTCGACAGTGCGCTCGCCCCTTTCGTCACCACGGTCGCCGCCGACCGGCTCACCGACCGGCACGTCCGGGATCTCCTGCCGCACCAGAACGCGCGCATGCCGATCGAGCCCCAGATTCTGGGCAACAGCGCCGATGATTTCAGCTTCCTGGCCCGGCACCTTTTCGACATGGGCTACCCGGACGTGAACTGGAACCTGGGCTGCCCGTTTCGGCCGGTGACCAAGAAGCGTCGCGGCTCGGGGCTGCTGCCCTTTCCCGGGCAGGTGGACGAGTTCCTGGACAAGACCGTGGCCGCCATCCCCGGACGGCTATCCATTAAGCTGCGTTTGGGACGCAACACGCCGGATGAGATCGTGAAGCTGCTGCCCATCCTCAACCGCTACCCCCTGAAGGAGATCACCATCCACCCGCGCACGGCCCGGCAATTGTACGGGGGCCGGCCGGATCTCGACGCGTTTGCGGCCTGCCTCGCGCAGTGCCGGCACCCGGTCGTCTACAACGGGGACATCACCGACCTGAAAGGCTTCCGGGAACTCTCGACCCGCTTCCCGCAGGTCGACTCATGGATGATCGGCCGCGGGGCCCTGTCCAGGCCCTTTCTGCCGGGCATCATCAAGTCCGGCAAGGACGACATCCCCGACAAGATCGCCCCATTCCAGGCATTCTACACGGACCTGTTTGGCCGCTACCAGGCACTGCTCAGCGGCCCCGGACACCTGCTGGACCGGATGAAGGGGTTCTGGAAGTACTTCGCGGTGGGTTTCAAAAACGGCGCTGTGCTCGAAAAACGCATCTACCACACCTTCCAGTTGCCGCGATACCTCGATATCGTTGCGCGCTTTTTCGAGGAAGAGGCGCAGTGGGTGGGGTGAGTATAAGCGGCAGAGGGTCCAGGGAAAATATTTGTGGGAGCGGCATCCTGCCGCGATTTTTTTGAGATCACGCAAAAACGGCGGCACGCCGGAAGATCCTGGCGTGCCGCCCTGGTCGGAAATCACTTCGTAATTTTCAACACGATGAAGCCGGAGTCCCCGCGTTTCACGAGGAGCTGCAACTGTTCACCGGCCTTGGCCTTGCCGAGCTGGCTTTTCATCTCGGCCACCGTCTGCACCGGAACCCGGTTGACCTCCTTGACGATGTCGGCCTGCTGCAGGCCGGCCTGATCCGCCTTGCTGCCGGACCGCACGGCCACTACCAGGACGCCCTTCTCCTTTTCGTCCACGCCGAAACGCTTGGCGGTTTCGGGGCTGAGGTCCGCCGCCCGGATGCCGAGTTCATCGGACTCCGGCGCCTGCCCGCCCTGGGCCACGGTCTCCATCTCCTTGCGCTCGGTCAGCTGCACCGTAACGGTCATCTCCTTGCCGTCCCGGAACAGCTTCACCGGCACCGCTTTGCCGATCGGCAGGCCCGCCACGGCCGAGGAGAGCTCGCGGCCGGTGGCCACCGCCTTGCCGTCCACCGCCACGATCACGTCCTTGGCCTTGATGCCGGCCTTGTCCGCCGGGTTGTCCGGGAACACCTGGGTCACGAGCACGCCCTTCTGGTTCTTGAGGCCGTAGTACTCGGCCAGTTCGGGGGTCAGGTCCTGGATGCCGACACCCATCCAGGCGCGGGTGACGCCGCCGTGCTCCTTGAGCTGGGCCACGATGTTGCGCGCCAGGTTGACCGGGATGGCGAAGCCGATGCCCTGGCCCTGGGCGACGATGGCCGTGTTGATGCCGATCACCTCGCCGCTCATGTTGAGCAGCGGGCCGCCGCTGTTGCCCGGATTGATGGAGGCGTCGGTCTGGATGAAATCATCGTAGGGGCCGGCCCCGATGAAACGGCCCTTGGCGCTGACGATGCCCGCCGTGACCGTCTGCTCCAGGCCGAAGGGGCTGCCGACGGCAATGACCCAGCTGCCGACCTCGGCTTTTTCAGAGTCGCCCAGCTTCAAGGGGTTGAGGCCGGTCGCACCCTCGATCTTGATCAGGGCCAGATCGGTCTTGGCGTCGCGGCCGATCACCTTGGCATCGAACTCGCGTTCGTCGAAGAGGCGTACCTTGATCTGGTCGGCGTCTTCGACGACATGGTTGTTGGTGATGATGAACCCCTCCGCGTCCATGATGAACCCGGAGCCCAGGCTGCGCTGTTTCTGCTCACGTCCCGGCATGCCCTCGCCGAAGGGGTTGTTGGGGTCCCGTTTCTCGAACGGTCCGAAGAAGTGGCGAAACACCGGGCCGCCGCCCTTGAGGGTTTTCACCGTCCGGATGTTCACCACCCCGGGCTGGGCCTGCTTGGCCAGGGCCGAAAAGTTCGGGACCACCATCTGATACTTGGAATCGGCCGGTGCGCTTTCCGCGGCATCGATCCGGCTGTAGCCCCAGATGAAACCGGTCAGAACGAGGACGACGGCTCCTGCCGCCAGCATTTTCGTGAAACGTTTCCGCATGCTCAAATCTCCTTGGGTTAGGCAATGGTGTTTAGGCTGAAGACCGAAGACTGAAGGGCAATATCGATATTCCATAGACACAGCCACCTGCCAATGTATCCAAACGATGTCGGCTTTGTGCGATTGCGCATTTCTTTTCTTTCAGTCTATCTGCCTTCAGCCTGTCTACCTGAGTTGCTATATCATAGTAACGGACCCACATCACCGCAAGCTGACCTGCAGATGATCAAAATGTCATGTTCGAGGGATCGGATTGGATTTTGGGGAGGAAACGATCAGACAGAGCGTTTTTTGAACTCCCGCCAGGGGGCGATGGTCTTTCGCAGCAGGATCTCGGAATGGCCGCGCACGACGAAATCCGTGAGCTCGCCGATGGCCTCGTAGCCCAGGCTGCGGTAGAAGCGCTGGGCGCCGGCGTTGAAGGAGGAGACGCAGATGAACACGTTGGGCGCTTCTCGGAAGATCCGCTCCTCGGCATACGCGACCAGCCGTCGGCCGATGCCCCGGCTGCGCCATTCCGGGGCGACGCCGATCGACTGGATGTAGCCGGTGAAGCCGCCCTGCATGTTGAGGATGATGAAGCCCAGGATTTGGCTGCCGTCGGCTGCGACGTACACCTCCTTTCCGGGGGAGGTGAGCGTTTGCGCCGAGGCGTCATAGTCCCGCTGCAGGGTGATCCACGGCTCGGAGCCGGCCATCATGCGCGCGCAGACATCGATTTCCTCCCGGCCCTGGATCGGCCGGATGGTTGTTTCCATCAGGCCGGCCTCACGCCGCGCTGCGGCGTCTGAACACATAGAACAGCACCGCCATCGCAACCGCGACACCGATCATGATCAGCCAGACGTAGCTTTTAACGTAGGCCGCCAGCACCAGCGATAGCCCGAGAAAACACCCCAACAGCATGACCAGGGGGCCGAGTTGCACCCCGGCGGCAAAGGTCGTCATGGCGAGCATGAGCAGGATGATCAGCCCCGTGTTCTCGCTGTTCAGACGCCCGGAGTGCAGGAGCATGTAGATCAGCAGCACCCCCACGACCAGGCTCAGCCACAACAACAGCTGAGTCCTCAACACGTGAGTCCACTTCAGGCCCTTGCCGCGAAAGCCCAGCCATTCGAGCAGCAGGCAAGCGCAGGCAAACACCGGCACCAGCGACAGCCAGTACAAATGGCTGCGGGCGGGATTGACATCGGTGAGCCCGACGCCGCCGAGCGCCAGCAGGATGAGGAGCGCAAAAAGGATCTTGTAGAACTTCATCTGCCGGTGAGAACTCTTGGGGGCCGATTCGTCCATTTTTTTCCTCCTTGAGGGGTGGGGAAGGACACCAGCGCATCCGAGCGTCGCTAATCAAGAGAACCACACCTTTACAAAGAAATCAACACGCCCGAAAGCCGCACCCCATGCAGGCTTTTTATTGACATGTTTGTCGTCATATGGCATGTAATATGACCATGGGCACGACACATATAAAAGCCAATGAAACATTTCCAGCGGTCCCGCGTCTGCTGAACCTGGAAGAGCTCCTGCGTCAAAAATCTCACTTCCTGTTTGGACCCCGCCAGACTGGCAAGACGTTTCTGGCCCGTCGCATGCTCAAGAATGCGCGGTTTTACGATCTCCTTGATTCATCGACCTATCTGGCGCTGAGCCAGAACCCGGGGCGAATCGCCGAGGAAGTGTCGTCGTTGGACCGCATCGTTGTGATCGATGAAATCCAGCGCATACCCGGGCTGTTGAACGAGGTGCACCGGCTTATCGAGGAGCGCGGCATCCGGTTTCTTCTCACCGGCTCGAGCGCGCGCAAACTGCGCCGCGGCGGGGTCAACCTTCTGGGGGGCCGCGCCCGCACCCGCCACCTGCATCCGTTAACCTACCGGGAACTGAAAGGCGGTTTTGATCTCAATCGGGTCATTGAATCCGGGCTTCTGCCTTCCATCTATTTTTCAGACAATCCCGGCGCAGATCTGAAGGCCTATGCCGGAACGTACCTGCAGCAGGAAATCGTGGCGGAAGGCGCTGCGCGAAACATTCCGGCCTTCAGCCGTTTCCTTGGCGTTGCGGCGTTCTGCAACGCCATGATCGTCAATTTCACAAACGTGGCCAACGACGCTCAGGTAGCCCGAACAACCGTTTATGAATATTTCGACATCCTGAAAGACACCCTCCTCCTACATGAGCTTCCGGCTTGGCGCCAGTCCAAAAAGCGCAAGCCGATCGCCTCGTCCAAATACTATTTTTTCGACGTCGGCATCTTGGCCACACTGCAGGGTCGGGAGTTCCGCCCGCGCACACCCGAGTTCGGGGAAGCATTCGAGACCTACCTGATGCACGAACTCATCTGCTACCGAGACTATGTGTCCGAGGAGCCGCTCTCCTACTGGCGGTCCACCTCGGGGTTCGAGGTCGATTTCATCATCGGCGGCCACACGGCGATCGAGGTCAAGGCCAAGCAGAATCTGTCTCCGGTCGACCTGAAATCACTGAATGCCCTATCCGAAGAAAAAAAGTTGAAGCGCTATTTGTGTGTCAGCATGGAGCCGCGCCGCCGCCGGATCGGCGATGTGATCGTCCTGCCGTACAAGGAATTTCTCGAGGAGTTGTGGGGCGGCGCGTATGCGTGAAACCGGGCGATGCTCACCGTCTTCGCCCACAGCGGGCTTCCGCATGCCTTTTCGTTCGAGGAGATCCTTGAAGCGGCCGTATGCGCCACGGTGACGGAAGAAGGTGGCCACTGTGTCGCATGACTCAGGCAGCTTTTCGCCCCAGAGGAACGAGGGTCCGGTGGATTGATTGGTTGGCCATTTTTATTTCTTTGGGAAATACTTCACATCTATCTTCTTCTCGTTTGAATTCCGTATTGATGCCCTTTAGGAATCCACGGAGTTCTTTGATATCGCGTTCCGGTATAAGCTCGACACGTCCGGCATATACCATTACCTGCATTTTCTGGCCTGGACGAAGATGCAATGCCTCCCTGAAAGTCAGTCAAAATCCGACTGCTGTCGGTTAAGGC
>JBFYWS010000149.1:0-2791 GCA_041310935.1 Desulfobacteraceae bacterium
TGGGTCCCCCGGCCGACGAAGATCGTCGAGCCGATGGCGGCTATGGAGTAAACGGCGTTCACCAGGTTGCGGAGGTAGTCGTCCATCTGGAAGGACTTTTTCCCGAACAGCAGGGCGGAGAGCTCGACCGTTTTCCCCGGGTAGAGTTCGTCGTAGAATTTTACGGTTTCTTTGTCCAGGCGGGTCTCGCCGCTCATGTGCTCCAGAATCTCGCGGTCGGCGACACGCATGTGGAGCTTGCGGGCCAGGATGTCCGCCACTTCCATGGCCCCGACGCCGACCTTGCGTGAAAAGCAGATGCAGGGCGGGATTTCAGTCGATGCCGGTTTCTTCTGGGAAAGCTTCTGGCGGCGGGCCTCCCACTCCTGCACGTACTGGGCGGCCACCTTCCCGGCCTCCGGCCGCTTCTTGGCGTAAGTTCCGGGGACATATGGCGTGGTTGGGTTCATCATCATGGCATGCCTCCCTTGTGGTAGAGTTTGCTCACAGGTGCCCTGCCGGTCGCGGAACGAGTCCGGCTTGAATTTTCAAGGAGGAAAACCGGCCGGTGGGCCCGATTTGTAAACTCGGAGATTACAGCTATCCTTTGGCAATTGACAGCGGGGGCTGGATGCTTGCACCGGTCAGG
This sequence comes from Desulfobacteraceae bacterium, assembly GCA_041310935.1. Classification (GTDB taxonomy): domain Bacteria; phylum Desulfobacterota; class Desulfobacteria; order Desulfobacterales; family SpSt-501; genus SpSt-501. The sequence continues at coordinate 629 of JBFYWS010000149.1, forward strand.
CGCCAGACCATTGCGGCGGCCGGTTCCACCAGGCCGGCTGCTGCCGGCGAAAGCCCTCGGCCGGGCTCGAAGCACTGCCCCCGCAGGGACACCAGAAAACTGTCGGGCGCCCGGCCGGCGACCACCTGCACCAGCCAGAGGAACCCCTCCACCGGCAGCGCGTGGCTGAGAGTTGAAGAGAGCCGCGCTTCGGGCTGGACGGCAACGCACACGATCGCCCGCGGCTCCGCCGCGACATGGGCGTCGACGAAGACCAGCCGCTCGCAGTCGCCGACATCTATCGCCAGCTCCGGCACCAGCTGCCGGACGAAGACGGCGCCGGTCTCCCCGCCGCGGTCGTCCAGGCCGGTTTCATCGGCATCGAGCGGCTTCACTCCCAACTGCCGGCGCAGTAGATTGACGACGTCAAAGGCAACGCCGTCATCCCCACGGTCCAGGTTGCCGAAGCCGATGACTAAAGTGTGTGGCATAGGACTGCTCCGCCCCGCAAGGGGCTTCCTGTGAAGTTACTCTTTTTTTCCGGTGGGAGTCCGCCGCGGCGGACCGCGATGATCGTGGCTGGAAGCCACTCCCACAAGGGCGACACTTCATTACCGACAGGATGGCGCCGCGCGCCGTAACCCGCTTTTAAACAAAAAAATCCTGCTTCGAATTTCACGCCCTGATGCGTTAGATTACTTTACAACCCTGACGATCTCCCGGCCGTCCGGTCCGACCAACGTCACTTCCAACGGCATTTTCCCCACCGCGTGGGTCGAGCACGAGAAGCACGGATCGTAGCAGCGCACGGCGGCCTCCACCCGGTTCAACATGCCCTCCGGCACCACGGGACCGTGCACGAAGGCCTTGGCGACACTTTCCACCGCCTGGTTCATGGCCCAGTTGTTGTGGCCCGTGGCGACGATCAGGTTTACCCGGGTGAGCAGTCCGTTGGCATCGACACTGTAGTCGTGTATCAGGGTGCCCCGCGGCGCCTCGATGGCTCCGACCCCGCCGGAACAGGGTTTCGCCGGGCCGTAGGAGCGGATGTCGATGGAAAGGATATCCGGCTCCGCGAGCAGCTGCTCGATGCGCTCGAGGGCGTAGATCAGCTCGATCAGCCGCGCGTAGTGATAGAAGAGCGAGCCCTCCACCGGCCGGCCGTTGCCGAGGGCCCGAAAGCGCTTGAACTCCTCCTGCGCCAGAGGGGTGGGGATCATGTCGATCACGTTCAGCCGCCCCAGGGGCCCCACGCGATAGGCGCCGGCCGGCCAGCCCTGCTTGCGGTAGTAGGGGAATTTCAGGAACGACCAGGACTCCACGTGCTCGGCTACGATGGCAAGGTAGTCCCGCGGGTGGAACTGCTCGAGCCGTTTGCCGGCGTGGTCGCAGATCCGGATATCCCCGTCGTAGAGCGCGAGCCCCCCCTCGGCGTCGACCATGCCCATGTAGTTGGAGGAAAAAGACGCAAAACTCAGGGCGAGGTCGTGGTTTTTCTCCACCCAGCCGGCGAGCAGCGCCAGCCCCTCCATGGCCACCCCGACCTGCGCATCGAGCTCGGCCGCGATGGCATCCCGGTCCGCGCCGCTGAGCGGGGCGTTTACACCGCCGGGCACGGCGAAGTTGGGGTGCACGCGTTTGCCCCCCAGTCGCTCGATGATCTGCTGGCCGAAGCGGCGCAGGCCGACCGCTTTGAGGGCGAGCTGCGGGTTGGCGGCGATGATGCCGAAGACGTTGCGGATGGCCGGGTCGGCATCGAAGCCCAGGACGAGGTCCGGGCCGGCCAGGTAGAAGAAGTGCATCCCGTGGGACTGCACCGTCTGCGCCATGTGCAAAAGCTCCCGCAGCAGCACCGCCGGCCGCGGCAATTCCACCCCGATGATGGCGTCGCAGGTCTTGGCGGCGGCCAGGTGATGGCTGACCGGGCAGATCCCGCAGATGCGCTGGGTGATCTGGGGCATTTCGAAGTAGGGGCGGCCTTCGCAGAACTTTTCCAGCCCGCGGAACTCGTCCACGTGCAGGAAGGACGTCTCGACCTCGCCCCCGTCGTTGAGGTGGATCGTGATGCGGGCGTGGCCCTCGATGCGGGTGACGGGTTCGATTGTTATTTTCTGTTTGGCCATGTCGTTACCTCCAGTCTTGGAGACGGCGTACGGTCTTGAAGGGTTTCGGCGAAGGGTTCCA
>JBFYWS010000155.1:0-3441 GCA_041310935.1 Desulfobacteraceae bacterium
GCACCTGGGGGATTCCCCAGATCTTGAAAATCCGGATGTGTTCGGACCCGATCGGCTTGCCCTTGGTCAGGAGCAGACGGCCCTTGACGTCCCGCACGTCATCCGCTAGAACCATCCCCAATTTCAATTGCGTGGTGCGAACCGTTCCCATGGTGGTGAAAGTCCAGTTGGTGGATTCTGATGGGTGCCACGGTCGGCGCCCAAGCCGGTGGATCGGGCGAATCCTGCAATGCGCCAGCGCTACCGCTCTGAAGAGCAGTATCGGCTTTATGGGGCTGATACTTGAGGGAAAACCACGGTTTGAGGAACCGAGGTCAGCCGCTGCGGCGGCCGCCGGCGGAAAACACCATCTCCCGGATCGCGGCCAGGTATGCGCCCAGCCCGGCCATGAAGATGCTGTTGTGGTCGGCACCGGGGATTTTCAGGAGGTTTTTTTGGGGTGAGGGGCAGGCGTCGAAAAGCCTCCGGCCGTCGGAGAAGGGGATGATGTGGTCGAACTCGGCGTGGATGACCAGCAGCGGTTTCGTCCAGCGGGCGATCTTGTCGATGTGGCGGAAACCGGCTTCCTCCCGGTAACCGATGGCCGCCGGGTCGACGCCCAGCAGTTGCAGCAGCGGTCCGGCGCAGGCGAAGCCGCTTTCGACGATCAGGCCGGATAGCCGGTCCGGGTGGGCATCGGCCAGCTCGAGCGCTGAGGCGCTGCCCAGCGAGCGGCCCATCGCGAACAGGGGACCGCGGAAGCTGTGGCCCGCGAGCCAGTCGCCCACGAACGCGAGCACCACATGGCAGTCGTGCATCATGGCTGTCACGGTGGGCCTGCCGGTGGAGCGTCCGTAGCCCCGGTAGTCGGCGGCTATGAAGTTGATTCCCATGCGGTTATAACGGGGCCCGAGGTCGTCATAGTCGGCCGCGATTTCGCCGTTGCCATGGAAGAAAAGGATGCTCGGAGCGGCCGGGTCGGCCAGGTGTAAGCGCGCGCCTACGACCGCGGCATCCGCCACGGGGATGAGAACATCGCTTGTGCCGGGAGTCCTCGCCTGCGCCTCGGGAGCGGGCGCCCCTAAAGCTCCGGGCTCGGGGCGGGGGTGGAAGAGAAACGCGAGAACCTCAGGACGATCGAGGCAGGCATAATCGCTGGCGGTGTGTGAGTTCATAGATTCATCCTCTTTAACACCCTGTTGGTCTGTCATAAGCTTACCGCGAATATCCTCCACCCGCCGCCGGTTCACCCCCAGATCGAAATACCCCGTCCGCGCGGCCGAGCGCGCGTGGATGAGGTGGGCGGCGGCATCGAACCCGAATTCAACGTCGTTCACGAACCCGAAGACGGCCGAAGCGAACTCGGCCAGCATCTAATTTACGGGTGCTCGTGTCTATGGTTTTTTTGCCGGCCTGGTTTCTGGCGCATCGGCGTCCGCCGGTGGGGCGATGTAGCGCATGGCCCACGCGGCGATGACGGAGCCGGCGTAACGGGCATCCACGGGGTCGGACAGCAGGTGATCGGCTGTGTCCAGGGAGACGTAGCTCTTGGGGTGGCGCGCCGCCTGAAAGATCCGGGAGGCGTTCTCGATGCCGACCACCTCGTCCCGCGGGGAGTGCATGACCAGGAGCGCCCGGTTCAGGTTGGCCAGGAGATCCTCCGGGTCGAGACCGCGCAGGTCGTCCAGAAACCGCTTCCGCAGGGTGAAGGTGCGGCCGGCGATCTTCACGGTGGCCTCCCCGCGTGCGGCGATGGTCTCCGCGGCGGGCCCCAGCGTTCGCGCCACGTGGCGGGGGTCGGCCGGGGCCGCGATGGTCACCACCGCTTTGCACGAATCCATCGCGGCGGCGGCTGCGATGACGGCCGCTCCGCCGAACGAATGCCCGATCAACAGCTTCGGGGCCTCGAAGCGCGCGGCCAGGGACTCGGCGGCCGCCACCAGGTCCTGCACGTTGGTGGCCAGGCTCGTGTCGGCGAAATCACCGCCGCTTTGACCCAGGCCGGTGAAGTCGAAGCGCAGGACACCGATCCGGTGACGGGTGAGAACCCGGGCGATATGGTAGAGGGCCTTAACGTCCTTGGAGCAGGTGAAGCAGTGGGCGAGGAGGGCATAGGCGACAGGCTTGCCGTCGGCCGGCAGATCCAGCCGGGCCGACAGCCGCTGGCCGGCGGTATTTACGATTTCTAATTTTTCGATCGTCATGGCCCGTCCGGAACAGTGAAATGGGGTCGAAGCATGCCGGCGATCTCCTCCGGGAACGCCGCGCAAATGCCCTCGCCGTAGAGCGTGCGCAGCGCGGTGGTGTCCGGCGTGTGCAGGGTCGGATTATAATAGATGCGGGGCGAGAAGACTACATGCAGGCGCGCAAAGCGATCCGGCTCGGCTCCGGGGAAGACGCAGACGTTGAAGCTGTAAAGCCCCATCTGGTCATAGGCGGCCATGGCCCGGGTGAGGCCGAGCGCGAGGTCGGCCAGGTCGGGCTCGGATAAGTCCAGCGTGGCGCGGCAGCCTTCCGCGACACCGATCACGTCGCCGGCGACACCGAAGGGCGCGAATCCAGCCAGCCAGGAGATCCGGCCGGTTTTTCCGAGGAAGCGTTCACCCTGCGCCTGCTCGGCGGCCACCAGGTCATCCCAGTAGTTTCTGCCGTGCCGCTCCAGATAGGCCTGCGCGGCCATCAACTCCTGGCGCAGCTCATTCGGGGCCGTGGACGTGGCGAAGACCTGGAGGTGCGGGTGAATCAAGGAGCTTCCCGAAGGCGGCATGTAGTTCCAGCTGATCAGATGATAGACCGATTCCGGGTGGTTCAGGTCGCGCACCCGGCGGAAAAAATCGAACGCCAGCGAAAACCCCCGGCCGATGCGCTGCGGTTCGATTTCGGCCATGGGGATGTAGTGGCGGCTGCCCAGGGTGGCGACGGCGCCCAGGCCGTCATAGGGGGCGAGGTTGGGGAAAAGAACCATGTCGTCCCGGACAAAGCGGCCGTCCGGGGTGATCTCTTTCGGGAACAGGGGGGTGGCCGTCAGTACCTTGTCCGGGCAGAAAGGGCAGGCGGTCTCGGTGCCGGCCACGAGCTTTTCGAGATCGGGTTTTGCCCACTTGAGCAGCCCGAAGTGGCAGATGCGGGAGGTCCTCCCGGTGAGCGGGTCCTCGCGGACTTCGACGGGGATCGATTTCGGCTGCGTCGGGTGCCTGGGATCCACGATGATTGCCTGCTTCTTGACGGTCTTGAAATTCATCGGCTACCCCCCCTTTTTTTTAAGTCTTACCTAAGTTGAACGATTCTAATTTTGGTTTCTGCGGCATACCCCATCGGGACTCGATGTGAATCGACAAAATCGCTCAATTTGGGTTGTATTATTTGACAGTAGGCCTCCTCCCGATCACCTGTCGGACGTCATCCTCGTGCAGGCGAACGTGCTCGTAGGCCCAGCGGATGAAACGGTCGAGCCGGCCCCTG
>JBFYWS010000231.1:0-5317 GCA_041310935.1 Desulfobacteraceae bacterium
AATTCCACTTCCCGGAAGCTGCCCTGGCGTGCGGCCACGGGAATCCACGGCTGGCGCAGGCGCAGGGCCTCGCTGTACTGCTCCATGTCCCAGGTGAGCGGCGGCAGGTGCGCCTCGAGCGGGATGTCGACCTTCTCCCGCCGGCCGGTGCGCAGGTACACCTCCACCTCCTTGGCCACCCGGTTGCCGTGGGCCACGGCTTCGATCACCGAGGCCGGCCCGCTGACGGCATCCCCGGCCGCGAAGACGCGCTCACGGGTGGTGGCGAGCGAAGGCCCCACTTTGAGCGTCGAGTTGCGGTTGGTCTCGAGGCCGGCGTTCAGGACACACAGCTTGTCCGTCTCCTGGCCGATGGCCGGGATGAGGATGTCGATTGCCAGGGTCGACACCGCCCCCTCCACCGGCACCGGCCGCCGCCGGCCGCTGGCGTCGAACTCCGTCAGTTTCTGGTGCTGGATTTCGAGCGCGGTGACCGTGGCCGGTCCCAGGACCCGCACCGGGGCGGCCAGAAAGTGGAAGACGGCCCCTTCCTCGTGGGCGGCCTCGATCTCCTCCGGGTAGGCCGGCATGTCCGCACGCGTGCGGCGGTAGACGATGTGGACCTCCGCTGCCCCCAGGCGCCAGGCGGTGCGGGCGGCGTCCACGGCCACGTTGCCGCCGCCGATGACGGCCACCCGTTTGCCCCGGATGTCCGGCGGGTTCCCGAGGGCCACCTCCCGCAGAAAGTCGATCCCGGGGATCACGCCGGCGCGGTCCTCGCCCGGGATGCCCAGGTGCAGGCTGCGGTGGGCGCCGATGGCGAGCACCACCGCCTTGACCCCCTGGCGGCTGAAGAGCTCATCCAGGGTGAAGTCCCGTCCCAGGGCACGGTTGCAGAGGATCTCGACCCCGGCGCGGCGGATGTTGTCGATCTCCTGGTTGAGGATGTCTCGCGGCAGGCGGTATTCGGGGATGCCGACGACCATCATGCCGCCTGCCATGGGGAGCGCCTCGTAGACCGTCACCGGGTAGCCGTTCTGGGCCAGGCGCAGGGCGGCGGTCAACCCGGCCGGGCCCGCACCGACCACCGCCACCTTTTCGGCCTTGGCCGGCTGCAGTTTGACCGGGTTCCAGGGAATCGCGAGCTCGTGGTCGGCCATGAAGCGCTTGATCGACCGGATGGCGACCGGGGCGTCGATGTCGCCCCGGCGGCAGCGCTGCTCGCAGAAGGCCGGGCAGACGCGGCCGCAGACCAGGGCGAAGGGGTTGCGCTCGCGGTGGACGGCGAGCGCCTCGGCGAAGCGGCCCTCGGCCGCGAGGCTGACATAGGTCGGCACATCGACCCCGGCCGGACAGGCGTTCAGGCAGCGCGCCGGGGTCAGCTCCTTGCAGGAGCCCGCCGGACAGCGCCGGTCCTCGATGTGAGCGATGAACTCGTGCTCGAAATAGCGCAGGGCCGCCATGACCGGGCCCGGCGTGAGCTGGCCCAGGGCGCAGAGGGCGGCCGATTCCATGCCCTCGGCGATCTCCTTGATCCGGGCGATGTCCTCCCGCCGGCCCTGGCCGGCACAGATGCGGGTCAGGATCTCTAGCATGCGCTTGCCGCCCGCGCGGCAGGGGATGCATTTGCCGCAGCTCTCCGCCGTGGCGAAGGTGAGGAAAAACTTGGCGAACTCCACCATGCAGGTGTCCTCGTCCACGACGATCATGCCGCCGGAGCCCATGACCGCGCCCACATCCCGCAGCGAGTCGAAGTCGACCTTGACATTCAGGTGCTGGGGCGGGATGCAGCCGCCGAGCGGCCCGCCGGTTTGGACCGCTTTGAACTGCCGGCCGCCGGGGATGCCGCCGCCGATGTCGTAGATGATCTCCCCCAGGGTGATGCCCATGGGCACCTCGACGAGACCGGTGTTCTTGACCTTGCCGGTCAGGGCGAAAATGGCCGTCCCCGGGCTGCGCGGGGAGCCGATGGCGGCGAACCACTCGGCCCCGTTCAGGATGATCTGGGGCGACATGGCGTAGCTCTTGACGTTGTTGAGATTGGTGGGCTTGCCCCACAGCCCCGCCACGGCCGGGAACGGGGGCCGCGGCCGGGGCTCGCCCCGCCGGCCCTCGATCGAGGCGAGCAGCGCCGTCTCCTCGCCGCAGACGAAGGCGCCGGCGCCCTCCTTGACGATGAGATCGAAGCTGAAGCCCGAGCCCAGGATGTTCTCCCCGAGCAGCCCGTACTCGCGCCCCTGCGCGATGGCTGCGTGCAGCCGCTTCACGGCCAGGGGGTATTCCGCCCGGCAGTAGATGTAGCCCTGGCGGGCGCCGATGGCATAGCCGGCGATGGTCATGCCTTCGATCAGGCTGTGGGGGTCGCCCTCGATGATGCTGCGGTCCATGAAGGCCCCGGGGTCGCCCTCGTCGGCGTTGCAGACCACGTACTTGGGACCACCGGGCGCACGGCTGGTGAACTCCCATTTCAGGCCGGTGGGGAAGCCGGCACCCCCGCGGCCCCGCAGGCCCGAGGTCTTCACCTCGTCCAGAACCTGCTGCCGGCTCATCTCGGCGAGCACTTGGGTCAGGGCCGCATACCCGTCGCGGGCGATGTATTCGCGGATCTCCTCCGGGTCGATCATGCCGCAGTTGCGCAGCGCGATGCGCTTCTGCTTGGTGTAGAAGGGAATCTCGCTGTAGTGGGGGATCGCCTTGTGCGACAGCGGCTCCTGGTAGGCGAGCCGCTCGACGATGCGGCCCTTGATCAGCGTCTCCTCCACCAGGAGCGGCACATCTTCCGGCTTGACCTGGCAGTAAAAGATGCCTTCCGGGTAGATCATCACGATCGGGCCCATGGCGCAGAACCCCCGGCAGCCGGTCGGAACGATGCGCACTTCGCCGTCGAGCCCGCGCCGCTTGATTTCGGCGCTCAGGGCCGCCCGGATGTCGTGGGCCTGCGAGGCCGCACAGCCCGTACCCTCACAGATCATCAGATTCGATCGCAACAAGGCGACAGCCATGGCTCATCTCCTTAATAGTCTTCCACTGACGTTGACTTTTTTTCTGTGGGAGTCCGCCGCGGCGGACCGCGATGATCGTGGCTGGAAGCCACTCCCACAAGGGCGACACTTCATTGCCGACAGGATGGCGCGGCGCCATAACCTGCTTTTTAGGACCGGGGCAGGCGGCCGACCACCCACTCCTGCACCACGCGCCCGTTGATCAGGTGTTCCTCGATCAGTCGTGGGATCATCTCCGGTTTCACCAGGCCGTAGGTGATGCGGGTCCCTTCGGCCTGCTCAATGTCGACCAGCGGCTCAGAGGCACACATGCCGATGCATCCGACGGTGGTGACGTGGGCGTCGATCTCACGTTTTTTCAGCTCGGACAGGATCGCCTGCATGGTCTCACGGGCGCCCGCCGCGATCCCGCAGGTCCCCAAGCCGACAATGATCTTGGTCCCGGTCTTGAGCCGCACCGCGATGTCGCGGCGGGACTCCTCGCGCAGCTTTTTGAAATCGTCGATGCTCATCAGTTTGGGCATGGTGTCCTCTTCGCTAAGGGTTCAACGGTTCAGCGGTTCAAGGGTTCAAGGGTTCAAGGATTCAGTAGTTTAACCTGTTAGCAAGTTTTACAACCGTGAACCCTGCAACCTGTTTTTTTCATTCCAGGCCTTTTAAAATCGCGACCATCTTTTCGGGTGCGATTTTGCCGATGGTCTGCTCATTCACCGTGGCGACCGGCGCCAGCCCGCAGGAGCCCAGGCAGTAGACCACCTCGCAGGTGACGCGGTAATCGGCAGTGGTCTGCCCGGCCCGGATCCCGAGCTCCTGCTCCATGCGATCGACGATCTTACCGGCGCCGCGCACGTGGCAGGCAGTGCCGTCGCACTGCCGGACGATGTTCCGGCCGCGCCGGGTCAGGTAAAACTGGGAGTAAAAGGTGGCCACGCCGTAAATCTTGCTCAGGGGCACGCGCATGCCGGCTGCGATGCGCCGCAGCACCTCCGGCGGCAAGTATCCGTAGATTTTCTGGGCCTTCTGCAGCACGGGGATCACGGCCCCTTTCTGGCCCCGGTATTCGTCCAGAATGGGGTCCAGCTGCGTGAGATCCGGCGTCTCGTCCGGGGTGATCTTGACGTCACTCATGTGCGCGCCTCCTTTGCGACCGGTGCCACCGGTAGATGAATCACGAAAATGGTGCCGACGCCTTCTTCGCTTTCAATGAGGGTGCGTCCCCCGAGCTTGTCCACGATCTCCTTCACGATGGCCAGCCCGAGGCCCGTACCGACCTCATCTATGGATTTGGCGTTTTCCGCCCGGAAAAACTCCGTGAACAGCCGCGGCCGGTCTGCCGCGGGGATGCCGATCCCGGTGTCGCTCACCTCGATGCGTACGGTGCCGTTCGCCTTCGCGAACTTGACCTCGACCGATCCCTCCGCGGGTGTATACTTGATGGCGTTGGACACCAGGTTCTCGAGGAGTTGCTCGAGGGTTTCAAGCGGACCGCGGATGGGCGGCAGGTTGTCAGGCAGGTTCACCTGAAAGGCGAGCCGCTTCTCCGCCGCCTTGTCCTGGAAGGTGCGCCGCACACGGCGCGCCAGCTCCTCCGGTGCGGTCGTGGCGTTGGAGTCCACCCGTGTGCGCTCACGGTTGCGGGAAAGCGCCATCAGTCCGTTGATCATCGAGAGCATGGTCCGGGCCCGGCGATCGAGACGGCGCAGGTACTCGCTCTGGTCGTCGTTGATCGCGCCGAGATAGCCTTCACGCACCACTTCGAGGATGCTCAGCATGCCGGCGAGCGGCGCCCGCAGGTTGTGGGTCACCTTCATCATGAACCAGTTGCGCTCGTTGCTCATGGTCTTGACCGCCTCGTAGGCCCGGGCGTTTTCGATGGCGATGGCCACCAGCCCCGCTGCCAGGCGGAAGAATTCGACGTCCCGGTCGCTGAACCGGGCGGGTTTCTCGCAATAGGCCCCGAGGATCCCCATGACCCGGCCCTGGACGTGCAGGGGCACGAATAGCACGGATTGGATCTGTGCTGCGCTCAACACTTCCCCGAACTGAAACATCTCCTTTGCGGTGACCTGGCCGGTGACGAAGGGTTCGCCATCGATGATGCGCTTGTTGAGGGGGCTGCGGGCCACCTCCACCACCTGGTCGCGGACAAAGCTCTCGGGCAGGCCAAAGGCGGCGGCGTAGCGCATAAACTTGCCGTCCTCCGTCAGAAGCTTGACCGAGCTGGCTTTGACCTGCATCACCAGGGCCACCTCGGCGGTGGCCGTGGTCAGCACCTGCTCGAGCTTCAAGGCCGAGCCGATGCCCTCCATGATGGAGAAGAGCGTCTGCAGCTTGCG
>JBFYWS010000240.1:0-5752 GCA_041310935.1 Desulfobacteraceae bacterium
GGCGGCGGGGTGGTAGATTAATTTTTTCTATTTTATTACAATATATTATGGTTTGCTGTTTCCCGGTATGTCCAAAAAATCACAAGCGCCTATGGGTATTGCGGCTCCCTGGTTTTGATTCTTTTTTTTCACATGGATGTTCAGAGAAAATGAGAAACCCCACGATCAGCAGCGACCTCTTCCTATCCCTGATCAACCCGCACGATGACAATCTCCGTCATGAGAAGTGCCGAGCCAACATTGGAGGCTGCTATGGTACCAGGCCAAGGACAAGCGCACGACTCTCGGCTCGATAGGCGTAACCGGAAAATGGCGTTCTTTAACAGTCTGAATACGCGAAAAATACCACTTGGATTGGTAGTGCATAAAGGCTACAGCTACGCTGTCAGTATAGCAGGTTTGCAGATGGCCGATTATCGTGTGATACATTATTAATTAAAAAAATATACCCGCGCTGGAAGATGTGCTGGCGCTGCTTGAAATTTTTTCTTGACTTTTGCCGTATGGTATGAGAATTTACAAAATAAATATAATTCATTATGTTGTTTTGTATTAACATGCTAACTTTAGTTCAATTGTTGTAAGATAGCCCTAACTAACAACACAACAAAATTAGGAGGAACGAACATGCGCGACGTGAACCTGAACTACTTTGGGGCAATGGTAATTCTTTCCTTGATTTTCGGCATCGTCGGCTGCGGAGATTCGGGAAAGTCAGATGTAGCAAATTTTAGCGGAGCCTGGCAGAACCCGTCGAACCACCAGAAAGTCTTACTCAATTTAAGTGGCGATAGCAAAACAATAGCCATCGACGGTAAAACGTTGCCGGTTACGATAAAGAAGAATGAAGCTGACAGGTATAGCCTTCACGTTTCGGACCCAGCCCTGGGAGAAAAAGAATGGAAGATCTTTCGAATCTGGGACGACAATGGCAGTTCCTTTACGCTGAGATTTGAGCACGACGGGAAAACAGAAGACTTGAACCGTGTAACCGGTTAATTTGTTGCTTGTTTACTAAACGAACGGTCCTTCAAGCGTTTGGTCAGTGAAAAAAAGCCAGATTTTGACATCAAGAAGGGGTTGCGGGATTAGCCGAAACCCCTTCATTTGTATTGAAGCGAAGGTTCGGTACAATATCACAGGCCTGGTGTTTCTGTGATTTGTCGGATGAAATGTCAGGTATCCAACAAATTAAAATCATTGCAGATTTATTCCGTATATCCAATTTTTATCTCGATCGGGCTGTTGGCGACCTGAATTAGAAGGTAATGATTTCGAATCCTTTATCATGGTATGCTTCCATGCTGGGATGGCCGGACATGTCGTCAAGAAGGGTAAGTCCCTGTTCCCTTGCCGCCTCAAGGGTTCCGAGTTTACTTGAACAGGCTTTACAAACCCCTTCAACAAGACCCGCCTCCAAATTCTTTTTCCACAATCCATTTAAGGGATTTTCGGGTTTCACCAGTTCGGGAATCAGTTTGACCGAAGCCCCTTCAATCATGATTTTTGCTACATGTCCTTTGGCCTTAATGTCCAATGCGTTCAAAAGCACATGGATGAAGCATACGGGATCTCCGTTGAAGACAAACAGGGCAAATTTCTTCATGATATAACTCCGCTATTATTTTGGGATCTCGCCTAAGGAACACGCATTTCAGTGATCAAGGTTAATCAAGAAAATGTGATATAAAATCAAAAATTGAATATCTTAGCTTCTGCAGCCAAATCTACCAAATGTGGTCCACCATCAAGCATCATGTTTGAGAAGAATTTTTTCTCGTCAACCTGACGAGCCTTGGCGCATGGAAGTCAAACACCATATTTACCTCCTTTGTCTTTAATTCAGTGAACCTTGATAATATATCACATCGTATCGACAGGTTGTGATACCGTCGGATGATAACCCAGCCATCGGCAACGTTGCAATAGGCAAAATAAATCAAACGAATTCTTGGGTGGTTCGAGGTATCGATGCCTCTATACGAATCTTGACTCGGGTAGAAGGGGGTTGAGTTTAGCAGATCAAAGGTATCGTTTCAGGGAATTGCAGGTTTGTTTCGGGTTGGCGGTGTTTTTTGGGATAGATCGTCACCTGAGAAAAGTACGGATATGGCGGCAACCCCGTTTTCGTGGGTCAGTCCGGCTCGCCGACGGAGTTGATCTGCCCCCGGCAGCCCGGCGAGCCGCAGCAGCAGGATATGCGCTCACCCTCCGGGCTGAAGCTGTAGTCGATGGTGAGCTCCTCGCCCTCGGCGATGTCGTGGGCGGCGTGGATCAACACGCGCCGGTCGGCAATCCGGTAGTCGCAGTTCGGCGTGCAGGAGTGGTTGATGAACCGGGCGTCGTTGCCTTCCCGGTAGCCGTCGATCGCCCAATCGTCACCGGCCCAGAAGGTGTAGATACCGGTCCGGTCCGGGTCCGCCTCGCGGCGGTAGGCCTCTTCGGCTTCGATCAACTCCCCTGAATACTCAATGATGAAGGCGCCCCCGGGAATCGGTTCACCGGCGTAGCAGCCCTTGCCGTGGATGGACGATATCTTTAGGACCACTCGGTATGGGATCTCTGCGTGTGTCATTCTATCAGGGTCTCAGGCGCCTTTTTTTGACATCCTTGCTAAAGCGGAAAAAAGCTGCGGTGTCAAGCGCTGCGGCCCCTGCCGCGCTTAAATAACGAGAGCGGCGAGCCCGCATCAGCCCTCCCCGGTCAGGTAGGTTGCGCCGAGGCTGGCGCTGACGATGGGCAGGTGCTCCGGTGCCGGCGGCGTAAAGCCGAAGACAATGTTCAGGAAGGCCATGGTAATCCGGTAAGTGGCCCCCCACAGGATCTCAGGACCGTCGACGTCTGGAAGGCAAAAACCAGGGAGCTCGCGGATTTTTTCAACACCTGCCGTTGCGCGCGGGAACTCCATCCGCAGCTGGTAGCGCACGTAGTTGGACGGCTCCAGCAGGCGTCTGAGCGGAATCTTCACGATGCGCTGCACCTCCCAGCTCGGCCGGAACCGCTCTTGATTCGGGATCCAGACCACCATGGGATAGATCAGGCGCCGGAACAGGACCAGGCGCTGGGTCGGCAGCGGGCCGAGAAAACGGACCCGCAGCGGGTTTATGCGCATCTCCTCGAAGCCCTCTCTCAAGGCCGTGGACAGGTAAAGCGCCAGCGAGCGGGCTTCCCCCGGCCGCTCCCGGCGAAAGCGCCGCCAGAACGGCCAGCGTCCAAGCGGGAAGAAGGGCCACCCAATCAGCCGCGAGGCATGCCAGTCGAACCTCGGCGACACGCCCCCGCCCGGGCAGCACAGGTCGCCGGGCTGGCGCACCCGCAGGGAGCGCTTGTTCAGGATCAGGCAGGTCTCAACCGCTCCCGCCTCCGCCAGCCGGCCGAGCGGCAGCAGCACCGCGGATGCGGTCGGCAGGTCCTCGGCGGGGGCCGTGAAGATGGCCCTCTCCGCCGCGTGGGCATATAGCACCCGCTCGATCCGGGGGATGAGTGTACCGGGGTCGGCGATCACATGATGCATGCGCACCTATTAGCAGGTTGCCCCGCTGCCTGCAACCCGGGGAAGTTCACAACCGGCATGGCGCCCGGCAAAAAAAAGCGAAACGGGGCGGCCAACCGACGACCCCGCTTCGCTTTTTACTTCTCACAGATTTCGAAACGCCGTGATCAATACATGTCGTCGTCCATGGGGGGTGCTGCCGACCCCTTCTTCTTTTCGGGCTTGTCCGTGATCATGGCTTCGGTCGTGAGCATCAGCCCGGCCACGGAGGCCGCGTTCTGAATGCCGAAGCGCACGACCTTCGTGGGGTCGATCACGCCGGCTTTCATCAAGTCCTCGTAAGTGCCGGTCTCGGCATTGAAGCCGTAGGCCTCTTTGCCTTCGAGCACGGCATTCACCACAACCGAGCCTTCGAAGCCCGCGTTCCGGGCGATGTTCTGCAGAGGCTCCCGCAGCGCCCGCTTCAGGAGGCCAATACCGGTTTTTTCCTCACCCGGCGCCTTCACCTGGTTGAGGGCCTCAATACACCGCAGCAGCGCCACGCCGCCGCCGGGAACGACCCCCTCCTCAACAGCCGCCCGGGTGGCATTGAGCGCGTCTTCCACTCTGGCTTTCTTTTCCTTCATTTCGGTTTCAGTGGCAGCCCCGATGTGGATCACGGCCACCCCGCCGATCAGTTTCGCCAACCGCTCCTGCAGCTTCTCGCGGTCGTAGTCCGAGGTGGTTTCATCGATCTGGGCGCGGATCTGCTTGATCCGTCCTTCGATATCGGCCTTCTTGCCGGCGCCGTCGATGATGGTGGTGTTGTCCTTGTCGATGCGCACGTGCTTGCAACGCCCCAGATCCGAGAGGGTGACGTTTTCAAGCTTGATGCCGAGTTCCTCGGAGATCACCTGGCCGCCGGTCAGGGCGGCGATGTCCTCCAGCATGGCCTTGCGGCGGTCACCGAAGCCGGGGGCCTTGACCGCCGCCGCCTTCAGGGTCCCGCGCAGCTTGTTCACGATCAAGGCGGCGAGTGCTTCGCCCTCGACATCCTCGGCGAGGATCAGCAGGGGTTTGCCGCTCTGGGCCACGGCCTCCAGAACGGGCACCATGTCCTTCATGGAGCTGATTTTTTTCTCGTAGATGAGCAGATACGCATCCTCCAGGTGGGCCGCCATCTTCTCCGGATCGGTGATGAAGTAGGGCGACACATACCCGCGGTCGAACTGCATGCCCTCCACGACCTCCAGGGTCGTCTCCATGCTCTTGGCTTCCTCGACCGTGATCACGCCCTCTTTGCCGACCTTGTCCATGGCCTCGGAAATGAGCTTGCCGACCATTTCGTCGTTGTTGGCCGAGATGCTGCCGACCTGGACGATTTCACTCTTGCTCTTGATCGGCTTGGACATTTTCTTCAGCGCTTCCACAACCGCAGCGACCCCCTTGTCGAGGCCGCGCTTGAGCGCCATGGGGTTCGTGCCGGCCGCAACCAGCTTCTGCCCCTCGCCGTAGATGACCTGAGCGAGCACCGTGGCGGTGGTGGTCCCGTCGCCGGCCACATCGCTGGTCTTGCTGGCGACCTCCTTCACCATCTGGGCACCCATGTTCTCAAACTTGTCCTCCAACTGCATCTCCTTGGCGACCGTCACACCGTCCTTGGTGACGGTAGGGGCGCCGAAGGATTTCTCCAGAACCACATTGCGGCCCTTGGGGCCCAACGTGACCTTGACTGCATCCGCCAGAACGTTCACACCTTTCAGCATCTTCTCTCTGGCTTGAGCTCCGTAGCAAATCATTTTAGCTGGCATGTTTCATCCTCCCTAATCTTATTCGAGAATTCCGAGAATATCGTCTTCACGCATGAAAATGTGTTCGACGCCATCGACCTTGATTTCCGAACCGGCGTACTTCGCAAACAGCACCCGATCCCCCTTCTTCAGATCCATCGGGATCCGCTTGCCGTCATCGCCCATCTTGCCCGGGCCGGCCGCCACCACCTTGCCCTCCTGAGGCTTTTCCTTGGCGGTGTCCGGGATGATGATGCCGCCAGCGGTCTTTTTTTCCTCCTCGACTCTCACTACCAGGATTCTGTCGTTCATCGGCCTGATCTTCATGACTGCTTTCCTCCTTCGTGGTAAAGATTAGTGGGTGGTCTGATTGGAACGTTTTTCGGAGTTTCGAATAAATCTTTCGAGTGCAGCCTGCGATGCTGCATGGCATTCGTTCAATCGTATTTTATGGTTTTTATTATTTATTTCAGAAATTTAAATGGTAGCT
>JBFYWS010000244.1:0-3635 GCA_041310935.1 Desulfobacteraceae bacterium
AACCATGACGATAGGTGACCGCATGAGCATCAAACCCTGGTATAAGGTCGCAACCCCCCGCGAGGACCTGCGCGAAGGCAGGCCGCTCGACGCCGCGGAGTTCGCCGTCCACCTGGACCACGTCCGGGACGGTCGCGCCTTCGAGGACTACCAGGACCCGGAGCGGTTCTTCGACCGCACCTATCTGACGAAGAACCTGACGCTGCTCGCGTCGCAGGTGATCCGGCGCCTGTCGGGCGAAATCACCGAGACCTCGGCAGTGTTCAACATGGCGACCCAGTTCGGTGGCGGTAAGACCCATGCCCTGACGCTGCTCTATCACCTGGCGAACAGCGGCCCGAAGGCGGCAGGATGGACCGGTGTACAGACCCTGCTCAGGGATGCGGGCGTCAGCCAGGTGCCGAAGGCAGCGACCGCGGTGTTTGTCGGCACCGAGTTCGATTCCATCCGCGGGCGCGGCGGGGACGACGGTACCCCGAAGCGGTTGACCCCTTGGGGCGAGATCGCCTTCCAACTGGGCGGCGCGGCGGCCTTTGAGGTGGTCGCACGCCACGACAAGGAAGGCACAGCCCCGGCGGGCGATGTCATCCGGGCGTTTCTGCCCACGGATCGGCCCGCACTGATTCTCATGGATGAGCTGATGAACTATGTGAGCAGAAGCCGCAAGAGCGGCCTGTCGGCCCAGTTCTACGACTTTCTGCACAACCTGTCAGAGACGGCGCGCGGGCAGCGCAATGTCGTCCTGGTGGCGTCCATTCCGGCCTCCGAGCTGGAGATGACGGCGGAAGACCAGTCGGACTACGACCGCTTCAAGAAGATGCTGGACCGGCTGGGTAAGCCGGTGGTGATGTCGGCCGAGGCGGAGACCTCCGAGATCATCCGGCGACGACTCTTCGAGTGGGATCTGCGGGCGGTCTCCCAGGACGGGCGGGTGATG
Organism: Desulfobacteraceae bacterium; assembly: GCA_041310935.1. Classification (GTDB taxonomy): domain Bacteria; phylum Desulfobacterota; class Desulfobacteria; order Desulfobacterales; family SpSt-501; genus SpSt-501. Next base: position 938 of record JBFYWS010000244.1, read on the forward strand.
CTGACCAAGGACGCCATTGCCACCTGCAACGACTATGCGGACTGGCTATTGGATCATCGCCAGATGATCCCCGCCGAGTTTCCCGTGGACGATGGGCGCAGGCAGTTCGCCGCCACATTCCCGTTCCATCCTGTCGTGCTGTCGGTGTTCGAGCGCAAGTGGCAAATGCTGCCCCGCTTCCAGCAGACCCGCGGCGTGCTGCGGTTGCTCGCCCAGTGGGTGTCGAACGCCTATCAGAGCGGGTTCAAGGGCGCCCACCGGGACGGCCTGATTGGTCTGGGTACGGCGCCGCTCGATGACGCGCTGTTTCGCCGTGCGATGTTCGAGCAGCTCGGTGAGGACCGGCTGGAGGGCGCGATCACCACGGACATCATCGGCAAGCCGGACTCCTTCGCCACACGGCTGGACAGCGCTGCGGTGGACACCATCAAGAAGGCGCGCCTGCACCGGAAGGTCGCCACCAGCATCTTCTTCGAGTCCAGCGGGGGGCAGCAGCACAAGGAGGCGAGCCTTGCGGAGATCCGCCTCGCGGTCTCGGAGCCCAATCTGGACATGGGCAATGTTGAGACCGTACTGGAGGAGTTGCAGACCAACTGCTACTTCCTGACCACGCAGAACAACCGCTATCGCTTCAGCCTGACGCCGAATCTCAACAAACTCCTGTCTGACCGTCGCGCCAACATCAAGCAGCCCCGCATTGAGGAGCGGGTGAGGGCTGAGGTCCAGAAGGTCTTCGCGCACCAGGCGGGCGTCGAGCGGGTCTATTTTCCCGAGCGCAGCAATCAGGTCCCGGACAGGCCGGTGATCAGTCTGATCGTGATGGCGCCAGATCAAGGGGTTGCAGAGGCGGAGACTTTGGCCTTTGTCGAACAAGTGACGCGCGAATGTGGGAACTCCGGCCGGACCTACAAGAGCGGGCTGATCTGGTCCATCCCTGATAGTGCCGCTGGTCTCTATGACGAGGCGCGGAAGCTCCTGGCATGGGAGGACATCGACAACGAGGAGTCCGACCGTCTGGACGAGACCCAGAAGCATCAACTCGCCCAGAGCATGAAGAAATCCGCACGAGATCTCCGCGAGGCCGTTTGGCGCACCTACAAGAACATTGGCCTTCTGGGGCGGAACAACGCCATACGGACCATTGACCTGGGGCTGGTACATTCCAGCGCTGCGGACAGCTTGGCCGGGCTCATTCTGGGGCGCTTGCGCCAGGACGACGAGGCCGTGGACAGCGTGAACGCCAACTTCCTGGTCCGCAACTGGCCACCCGCCTTGACGGAGTGGAGCACCAAGGCCGTTCGGGATGCGTTCTTCGCGTCGCCCAGGTTCCCGCGGTTGTTGGTCGTTGAGAAGCTCAAGGAGACCATCGCCCGCGGTGTGACAAACGGTGTCCTCGCCTACGTCGGCAAGACCCCGGATGGTCGCTGCGACCCCTTCTTCTTCGAAGACGATATCGACTCGACGGAGGTCGAGTTTAGCGATGACATGTTCATCATCACGGCCGAGCAGGCAAAAAAGTGCATCGAGCCGCCCGCGCTGAAGTACATCGAAGTTCGCCCCGACCACGATATCGTCGAGCCGGGCAAGAGCCTGGCGTTCACTGCCAAAGGATTGGACCAGCATGGCCAGGATTATCCGCTCGGGACGTTGAGTTGGTCGGCCACCGGCGGCGAGATGAGCGACGACGGGGTGTTCCGCGCGGGGGAGGGGGAGGGAGATTACACGGTCTCTGTTGCGTCAGGACTCACGAAGGCAACCGTCCGTATCGGGGTCAAGGGCAAAGAAGCCGGCCCGGTTCACAAGCCGGAGCCACCTTCTGTGAACCCTGGCATCAAGTGGTCCGGGCAGGTGCCACCACAGAAGTGGATGAACTTCTACACCAAGGTGTTGGCCAAGTTCGTCAACTCAGGTTCGTTGACGTTGCGCGTCCATGTTGATGTCAATCCGCAGGGTGGTCTCACGCCACAACAGATCGAAGAGTTCAAGTCAGCCCTGCGAGAACTGGGCCTCGACTCGAAAGTAGATGTGTAGTCCGACGGGTTTCGAAGCCACATGGTGCGCAACGCCGCCTCGCACGATCTGTTGGCCGCGGACCACAGTCGGTGCCGGGAAGGCCTGGATGGTAACCAAGTGGGCCGCGGTGTGTCAGGTGGAGGACGGGCGGCACTGACGCTGCCCGCTGCCCGGAACCGGCCAGCTCCGAACACTGGTGGGTCTCAGGCTGGGGTCCGCAGTCGAGTGGGTAGCGGACACAGTCCATCGCCGATGTGGCCACCGAGGCGGCCCCTTGGCAGCGCCCTCGGGGTGCACGTACAATTTCCTGTACATGCCAGACCACCAGGGGAAGCCCATGGATGCCATCACCTATACTGCCGCCCGCGCCAACCTCGCCCGCACCATGGCCCGGGTCTGCGAAGACCACGACCCCATCATCATCACACGCAACTCGGAGCAGGCCGTGGTCATGCTCTCGTTGGAGGACTACGGCGCGCTGACGGAGACCGCTTACCTCCTGCGCAGCCCCGCCAATGCCCGGCGCCTGCTGGAGTCCGTAGCCGAGTTGGAACAAGGCGGAGGCACCGCACGGGAACTGACCGAGTGAAAATCGTCTTCTCCGAGCGGGCCTGGGAGGACTACCTGTACTGGCAGGGCCAGGACCGCAAGACCCTGGTCCGCATCAATCATCTGATCCGCGAGG
>JBFYWS010000286.1:0-2700 GCA_041310935.1 Desulfobacteraceae bacterium
CACGTCCCCTCGCTCGACACCATGCAGGGGCCCACCGGGTCGATCGGCGTGCACACCTTCTTGTAGAGCGCACACTCCGGCGGGGTTTTCTGGCCCGTCAGGATCTCGCCGCAGGCGCAGCCCCTGGGCGTCTTAGGCTCCGGCAGGTGCAGGACGAAGCGCCGGCCGGCGTCGTAGGCGGCATAGGACTCACGGATCTGCAGGCCGCTTTCGGGGATTCGCCCGATACCGCGCCAGCAGGCATCCCCGACCTGGAACACCTGCGTGAGAATCTGCTGCGCCTTCAGGTTGCCCTCTTCCGTGACCGCCCGCGGGTAGGCGTTCTCGAGGCAGGGCCGTTCGGTTTCGAGCTGCGCAACCAGCATGGCGACGGCCTGCAGGATGTCGCCGGGCTCGAACCCGGCAACCACGCAGGGCACCCGGTGGCGCTCAAAAAGCGGCCGGTAGGCCTTGAGCCCGATGATCACCGAGACGTGGCCGGGCAGGATGAACCCGTCGATCCGCACCCCGTCCACCGCCATGAGCGCCTCCAGCGCCGGCGGCACCACCTTATGGGCGGAGATCACCGAAAAATTGTCGAGTTTCAATCCGGCGGCCGCAAGGATGGCGGCGGCGATCGTCGGCGCGGTGGTCTCGAACCCTACCCCGAGGAACACCACGTGCCGGCCGGGATTCTGTTGGGCCAGCCCGACGGCGTCCATGGTCGAATACACCATGCGGATGTCCCGGCCGTCGGCCCGTTCGCGCTGCAGGGACGAGGCACTGCCCGGCACGCGCATGAGGTCGCCGAAGGTGGTCACGATGACGTCCTTCTGCCGGGCAATCTCGATAAAGGCGTCGATCTCCGCCTGGTCGGTAACGCACACGGGGCAGCCTGGGCCGGACAGGAGGGAGATCGTCTCCGGCAGCATGGAGCGGATCCCGCTCCGGAAGATGGACACCGTGTGCGTGCCGCAGACCTCCATGAGGCGGATTTTGCGCCGGCTGAGACGTTTGATCTTTTCGGAGAGCTGTCGGGCCAACATGGAATCGCGATACTCCTCGATGTGTTTGATGCTCATAGGTTGAAATCCTTAACGACTCAGGTCCCAGGGTTCGGGGTTCAGCAAATCCATGAGGGCTGGCGCCATGGTTTTCGCGTTACGACTCAGCTATCTGAAATCAATTTTAACTACGAAATGCGCGAAATACGCTAAAATGCTTGATGAATGAACCGCTCGTGTTCGAGTTTCGGGCAACTGCTTCTTTCCTGAACCCCGAACCCTGAACCCTCGTTACCGGAACAGTTGCTAAAAAAAACGGGGGCACCTCGTTCGTGCGACACCCGCGCGCCGCGCGACCCCCTATGAGCTGATCGCGGCAGCGATCAGCGCCTGCCCCAGCGCGATGCCGCCGTCGTTGGTCGGCACCTGCCGGTGGCTGTACACCTCAAACCCGCTGCCCTCGAGCGCGGGGATGAGGCCGCCGAGGAGGCGGGCGTTCTGGAACACCCCTCCGCTCAGAACCACGCGGTTCAAGCCCCGCCGAGCGCGCAGCAGGCTGCAAAGATCGCTCAACATCCGCACCAGGCTGTTGTGGAACCTCGCGCTGACGAGCGGGACCGGAGCCCCGCGGCGCAGGTCGGCGACGACGCCGCGGATGATCGGCGCCGGCAAGATGCGCAGCGGCTCCCCGTCCTGCCAGGCGAAATCATAGGCGGAATCGGTGTCGTCTGCCGCCGCCATCTCGAGCTCCATGGCGGCTTGGCCCTCGTAGGTGACCCGCCCCCGCAGGCCGGCGATGGCGGCCACCCCGTCGAACAGGCGCCCCAGGCTGGAAGTCCGGGGCGAATTGACCTGCTTTTCGATCATCTCCACGATGAATCGGGCCTTGGCGTCGCCGATCTCTCTCAGCACCGGAAGCTCCAGGTCCCACATACCGTTGCCGAAGGCATCGTGCAGATAGCTCAAGGCCATGCGCCAGGGTTCCTTGATGGCCGCGGCACTACCGGGCATCGGCACACAGGCGAGATGGGCCGCCCGCTCGTAGCCCCGCACATCCGCCACCAGCACCTCGCCCCCCCACACCGTTCCGTCCGGGCCATAGCCGGTGCCGTCGCAGGCAACACCGATCACGACGCCCTCCAGCTGGTGCTCGGCCATGCAACTTGCGATGTGCGCGTGGTGGTGCTGCACCCGGATCTTGGGAACACCTTCCTGCTCCTCGGCCCAGCGGGTGCTCAGGTAATCCGGGTGCATGTCGCAGGCGATGATCTCCGGCCGCACGGCGAGGATGCGCCGCATGTGGGCCACGGTCTTCTGGAAGAACTCGTAGGTCGCCAGGTTTTCGAGGTCGCCGATGTGCTGGCTCAGGAAGGCCTGGTTGCCCCGGGTGATGCAAACGGTGTTTTTGAGCTCGGCGCCGCAGGCCAGGACCGGCGGCAGCTTGTGCTTGAGAAACACCGGCACGGGCACATAGCCCCGCGAGCGGCGCATGAAACGTGTGGCGCCCGCCGCACGGCGCACGACGGAGTCGTCGCTCCTCAGATAGATGTCACGGTTGTGAACCAGAAAAAAATCGGCGATGCCGGCCAGCCGCTCGAAGGCGTCCTCGTTGTCGATGGCGATCGGCTCTTCGCTCAGATTGCCGCTGGTCATGACGAGCGCCTGAAAGCCGTGGCGCAGCATCCGGTAGTGCAGCGGCGTGTAGGGTAGCATCGCG
>JBFYWS010000316.1:0-3204 GCA_041310935.1 Desulfobacteraceae bacterium
TTTTGCTCATCCGCCCCCAGCAGAAACGCAGCAAAGAGCACCGCACCCTGATCGCCAACCTGAAGAAGGGTGACCGCATCATCACCAGCGGCGGCCTGCACGGGCGCGTCACCGGACTGGACGAGACCACCCTCACGGTGGAAATCGCCGACAAGGTCCGGGTGAAGCTCAACCGCGCCAATGTGGCGGGTGTCACTGCTGGGGCCGCCCCGGCCCCCGCCGAAACCAAAACGGAATAGTTCCGGGTTTTCCCCGTCCGGCTGCGCCGCCCGACAGGGCCGGCGCGGCCGGAATTTATTGCTGCGGCGTTACGCGCGGAGCACCCGTTCATTCCGTGATCAAACTTATAAGGATGAAGCCTTGAAACGCTTTTCTGTCAGACTGGTGATCGTTCTGGCGGTGATCGTCGCCGCGTTGGTCTACTGCCTGCCCACCTTCAACCCCGCCCTCTGGCCGCACAAGAAGATCAATCTCGGCCTGGATCTGCAGGGCGGCATGCACCTCGTGCTGGAGGTCAACACCGAGAAGGCCGCCGAAAGCAGTATCGAGCGCAATTTCCAGGAAATCCGCGAACTGGTGCGGAAAAACCAGGTCCAGAACGTGAGCGTGGAGCGCCCGAGCCCATTGAAGATCAGCGTCCAGGTGCAAGGCAAGGAGAACATCGACAAATTCAGGACCCTGCTGGACAAGGAGCTGCGCGACCTGCGGATCAGCAACCGCCGCGAGGATGCGGAGACCTTTGCGGCGGTCCTCGACCTGCCGGACAAGGACGTCCTGCAGATGAAAAAACTGGCGGTGGACCAGGCCCTCGAAACCATTCGCAACCGCATCGACCAGTTCGGCGTCACCGAGCCGGACATCCGGCGCCAGGGCGAAAACCGCATCCTGATCCAGCTACCGGGCGTCCAGGACCCCCAGCGGGCCAAGGACCTGATCGGCCGCACGGCGCTGCTGGAGTTCAAGCTGGTGGACGAGGCCCATGACCTCAACTCCGCCCTGCAGGGCAGCGTCCCGGCCGGCAGCGAAATCCTCTACAAGATCGACGAGGACCGCGACACGAAGCGGACGAGCAAAACTCCCTTCCTGCTCAAGAAAAGCGCTCTGCTGACCGGCGCCTCCCTGACGGATGCGCGCGTCCAGCTCGATTCCCAGTACGGCGAGCCCTACGTCTCGATCGAGTTCGACAAAAAAGGCGCGCGGATGTTCGAACGCGTCACCGGCGAGAATGTCAACAAGCGCCTGGCCATCGTGCTCGACAACAAGGTCTACTCCGCCCCGACGATCCAGGAGCGCATCGCCGGCGGCAAAGCCCGCATCACCGGACGCTTCAGCATGGAGGAGGCGCGCGATCTGGCCATCATCCTGCGGGCCGGCGCCCTGCCCGCCCCGGTGACCATCCTGGAGGAGCGCACGGTGGGTCCGTCCCTGGGCGCGGACTCCATCCGCCTCGGCCTCATCTCCATGGCCGTCGGCGGCATCCTGGTGCTTATTTTCATGGCGTTTTACTACAAACTCTCCGGACTGCTCGCTGATTTCGAGGTCATTCTCGACATCGTCCTCATCGGTGCGGGGCTGGCCGCTTTCGGCGCGACCCTGACGCTACCGGGCATGGCCGGCATCATCCTGACCATCGGCATGGCGGTCGACAACAACGTGCTGATCTACGAGCGCATCCGCGAGGAACTGCGCCTGGGCAAAAGCCCGCGCGCATCCGTGGATGCCGGTTTCGACCGCGCCACCACGACCATCATGGATGCCAACCTCACCACCCTGATTGCGGCCGTGGTGCTCTTCCAATTCGGCACGGGCCCGGTGAAGGGCTTTGCCGTCACCTTGAGCATCGGCGTGATCGCGAGCATGTTCACAGCCATCGTGGTCTCCCGGCTGGTCTTCGACTACGTCCTGACCACGTGGAAAGTAAAAAAACTGAGCATTTAGCCCCTCGCCCGCGCGGGGCTTTTTATCTTCGATTATAAGGAACCGTTTCCATGGAAATCATCAAACCCGGGACCCACATCGATTTTGTCGGCAAGCGGAAGATCGCCTACTCCATCTCCAGTGCCCTCATCCTTCTCAGCATCATCTCCCTGATTGCTCACGGCGGGCCCAAATTCGGAATCGACTTCGTCGGCGGATCGCTGATCCAGGTGAAGTTTTCCCAGCCGGCCCCCATCGACAAGATCAAAGACGGCCTGCGGGCCATTGATATTGAAAACGCCACTGTTCAAAACATGGGCGCCGCCGCGGACAACGAATTCCTGATCCGCATCGACGCCGCAAACATCAATGCCCAGGAGTTCACCCCGGCGCTGAAGAAGGCCTTGGCATCCGCCGTGGGAGCGGATGCGGACATCCGCCGCGTGGAGATGGTCGGACCCCAGGTCGGCCGGGACCTGCAGGAGAAGGCGCTGCTCGCCATTTTCTTCTCGCTGATTTTTCTGGCCATCTACATTTCCGGACGTTTCGAATTCAAGTGGGCCCAGAGCGGCATCGTGGCCCTCGTTTTGGGGGGCGCCGTCTACGGTCTTCACACCCTCGGGGTCAGCATGGCGCTCATTATCGTCGTGGCCCTCGCGGTTACGCTGGCGCTCTTCTGGGTGCTGGGCCTGAAGTACGCACTCGGTGCCATAGTGGCCCTGATCCACGACGTGACCATCACGGTGGGGGCCCTGTCGCTGATGGACAAGGAAATCACCCTGACCGTGATTGCGGCTCTGCTCACCCTCATCGGCTATTCGCTGAACGACACCATCATCGTCTACGACCGGATCCGCGAGAACCTCAAGAAACTTCAAAAAACCCCCTTGGGTGAGATCATCAACCGCAGTGTGAACGAAACCCTCAGCCGGACCATCCTGACGGCGGGCACCGTCTTCGTCGTTGTGATGGCCCTGTTCTTGCTCGGCGGCGACATCATTCACGATTTCGCCTTCGCGCTGCTGGTGGGCGTCCTGATCGGCACGTATTCATCGATCTACGTGGCCAGTCCCATCGTGCTCACCTGGGAGGAGCGCTCCAAAAAGAAGAAATGATCGCTGCCGTATCGGGAGCATCCCGGACGACCCTTACCTCCCCCCTTGGCTCCCAAGGGGGGTTTTCGCTTGTCGGCGGCGGATAACCTCATCGGACGGCAGCAGGCGCCTTGGACGATATCTTTTCCTGGTTTCAGTTGAAGAGTGTTCCGGGAGTCGGCAATCTCCTCTT
>JBFYWS010000321.1:0-3348 GCA_041310935.1 Desulfobacteraceae bacterium
GCCAACTCGACCCGCTTGTAGCCGATCGGCGCGCCCGGAGCCGCCGCCAGCACCGCCAGGCCTGTGGCCACGGCGGGCGACAATGAAAAGACCCACACGAGGACGACCACGATTCCAGGGACCACTACAAGGACGGACAACAGCGAGCGCACCATCAGGCTGGGCTGCCGTAAAAGGTACGTTACCTGCCGGAACGAGTGATTGACCCCAAGGGCAAACATGAGGCTGAATATCGTTGCGGTGATGAAAATGCCTATAATCGGATTATCCATAGTTACCCCATCATGCTTCAAGAATGTCCAAAGGCGCTAGGCCCAACCAAGAGCCGCAATCAAGCTGTAAAGCGGAATGACCCGCCGCTGGAAGAGCGAAATGAGCGCCAAGACGCCGATGAGCAGCAGGATCAGCGCCACGATTTTTGCCAGCGGCTTGGATTCGGTGGAGGTGAACTTGCTGGACTGGATCTGCCTCAAGACCTTTAAATGCTGGATCACCCCGCCCAGGATGCAGAGCATACCCAGAAGAATGAAACTTATCCCGAACCAAAGGGGGGCGTGTATAACGTCGAGGAACCGCCCTGTCCTCTCCAGTGTTTCCATATGAATGTATTCGTATGAAGTGGCAATGGCGAACCCGAAGCCGATCAGCGAGATGGCCGTTCGGATCCAGGCCATGAGCGTCCGGTCATAGGCTGCCCGGTTGCGTTCCTTAGCCAGTTCATTCGTGAGATTCACCGTTACCGTGACTTCATCTTCGTTTGTTTGCATGTATCCACCTCTCTCCAAACTGATTCCTTGATCAGTGCGTTATGGCGCACAGCACCTTGTATCGCATCGGCGACCCAACACAACAAGCCTCCTCGCAGGCGTCAGGCATCCGGTTTCTCCGCGGCCGGAACTCCATGCTGCCAGGGCCAGCGTCCCGTGAGCTCCATCTCGATGATCACATGCAAAAAGGTTCGTATTGTCACCAGGCTCCCGAGTATCCCCAGATTTCGAAAACTCAGATCGACGGTCATGGTCAAAACGAGGTCGGCGGCCACCAGAAGGTCCAGAGCCAGCAGCAGGGTGCGCCCGAAGCCTTTCCGGAACTCGAGGTATACGCTTGAATGCTCCGCCGGTCGCATCCACTGTTTAAGCATACGGAGACAGAAATAAAAAAAACCGCCAATTAACACGCCGACCGCGAGCGTTTCAAAAAATAACACCACCATTTCAAAGAATTCCTTCATTGACACCCCCTTGCCTCGTTGGATGCTTTGAAGACCAACTGTTCAGAGAACCAGAGCTGCCTGGAGAGCCAACGGGCGCGCTCCCGCATGTCGGGGGGGCGCATACCTGTCAGCCGCACGTCATAGCAGACTTTGATCTCCGTGCTGCCGTCAATCGCCTCGGAGAGCCTCTGCTGCTCCGGATTAATAAGCCGAAAAAGAAGGAAACAGCCAGTGCACAGCATTATGGAGACGGTGCACTGGCAGGATCCGGTTCGGGTTAGTCGATGTTTAATGCCTGTTCCATCTTGGCAAGTATCTGGTCGATGCCAAAGCTCGCCGCTTTCATGCGCGGCGGAAACTCCTTGAAGGTGTCAAGGAAATTTTTCACGATGAATTGAGCCCCATAGATCATAAACGCCCGGTCGATCATCCAATCCCAGTAGGTGTTGGAGGTAATGTCCGCCCGCTCGAATGGGTCGGTGCGCAGGTTGAAAAATTTCGGGATACGCAGGAATACGAGGGGCTCCGCCCAGATCATGACCGTGCCCTGGCAGCGCTGTTCGGCGAAGACGAATTTCCAGTTGTCGTAGCGCAGCCCGACCAGGTCGCCGTCATCCGAAAAGTAGATGAAACCCGGTCGGGGTCCCTTCTCCGCCTCGCCCGTCAAGTGAGGCAGGAAATTGTACCCGTCCAGGTGGACTTTGAATGTCCTGTCTCCGACCGTATGGCCTTTCTTGAGCTTTTCGCCGATCTCCGGTTCGCCGGCCGCGGCCAAAATTGTCGGCAGCCAGTCCTGTTGCGCGATGATCTCGTTCGAAACCGTTCCCGCCTTGATCTTTCCGGGCCAGCGCACCAGCATCGGCACCCGGAAAGCACCCTCCCAGTTGGAGTTCTTCTCGTTGCGGAAAGGGGTCATGGCGCCGTCGGGCCAGGTGTTCATGTGCGGTCCGTTGTCGGTGGAGTACACCACGATCGTGTCTTCGGTGATTCCGAGCTCGTCCAGGTGGTCCAGCAATTGGCCTATGTGCTTATCGTGCTCCACCATGGTGTCGTGGTAGAAGGATTGCCAGCGCCCGGCCTGACCAAGAATCTCCTTTGGCGGGTGGATGCGGAAGTGCATCCAGGTGGTGTTGAACCAAAGGAAGAAGGGCTTCTCCTCTTTGCCGGCACGAGTGATGAAGTCCTTGGCCGCACCGAGGAATTCCGTGTCGCAGGTCTCCATACGCTTCTTCGTGAGTGGCCCGGTATCCTCGATCTTCTGCTTCCCGACCCGGCCCCAGCGTGGGTGCTCGCTTGGGTCGTCCGTTTCAGTCGCCCAGGAGTGGATGACGCCCCTCGGGCCGAACAACTTGCTAAAATTGGGATAATCCGCCTCATTCGGGTAGTCCACGTTCTCGGGCTCCTCCTCGGCGTTCAGGTGGTAGAGGTTCCCGAAGAATTCGTCGAACCCGTGGACTGTGGGCAGGTACTTGTTCTTGTCGCCGAGGTGGTTCTTTCCGAACTGGCCGGTGACGTAGCCGAGCGGTTTGAGCAACTCCGCAATGGTGACGTCCTCGGCCTGCAAACCGATATCCGCGCCGGGCATCCCCACCTTGGTCAGGCCGGTGCGGTAGGGGTTCTGACCGGTTATGAAGGCCGAACGGCCGGCTGTGCAGCTCTGCTGGCCGTAGGAATCGGTAAAGCGCATGCCCTCGTTGGCGATGCGGTCGATGTTGGGCGTGCGGTAACCCATCAACCCGTCGCTGTAGCAGCTAAGGTTGGTGATGCCGATGTCGTCTCCCCAGATGACAAGAATGTTGGGTTGCTTCTGTTTAGTCATAAAACTCCTCCTAATTGTTTTGGGTTGATGGTGTCCGGTTCTGACCATGACACCTCTTGTACTTCAGCCCGCTGCCGCAGGGGCATGAGGCGTTGCGGGAGATTTTCCCAGAGACCGACCGCGGCCGCTCCTCGGCCTGAGCCAGCAGGTTCATCACTTGGGCGGCCGGCCGGCCCCGTCGCAACAGCTCGGCCAAAAGCTTCAGGGGTGCGTCGGCGTGTTCGAAAAACCTCTTGTAGCCGGCGCAGAGGTAGTTCAGTCCGGGCTCGCCCTCCGGGGTGGTCAGGAAGCGGTTCTTGGGGCACTCCCCATGGCA
>JBFYWS010000338.1:0-4988 GCA_041310935.1 Desulfobacteraceae bacterium
CCGAATCCCGAGATTGCCCAATTGGAATTGGAGATTCTCGCAGACATCAACAACCTGGGGATTGGCCCTCAGGGGCTGGGGGGGCGGGTCACCGCTTTTGACGTGCATATCGAAACCTACCCGACCCATATCGGCAGCATTCCCGTGGCCGTCAATCTGCAATGCCACAGTGGCCGACACAAAGAGTCCAAAACGATCAAGCGCGTCGAGGTCGTGGCCTACGAGGATTTGGGCACCGAAGCCATTCGAAAACTGGAAGTGGAGGTATTCCCCGCCATCGTCGTCGGCGATGTGCGCGGCAACGACCTTTATCGAGAAGGCCGAATGAAATACCGCCGGGCATAGTCAAAGCGCGCGGGCTCTTTGGGGATTCCTTCGATAGGACCGCCAACTCGGTTTCACTCTTAACATGAAAGGAAGATGCGCATCGGCGATTCTATAAAACGAATCGATTGCGATGCCCGCACTTATGGAAATTACAAAAGAATTAGCCGAATTCGTGTATGCGACCCGCTACCAGGACATGCCGGAACCCGTGATCCAGAAAGCCAAGGAATGCTTTCTGGACTGGCTGGGAGTGACCCTCGCCGGAACTACCGACCCGGTTGCAGCCATCATCACACACTACTGTCAATCCTTTGGGGGTCGGCCCGAAGCCAGCATCATCGGCTCGAACATCCGCACGGATTGCGCTTCAGCATCCCTGGCCAACGGGGTCATCGGGCACGCGCTCGACTTCGACGACTACCACGACGAAACGGTCATTCATGCATCGGCGGCGTGCATTCCGGCGATCCTCGCCGTTGCCGAGCGAAACCGCCTGAGTGGCGAGGACTTTTTGGCGGCCATGATCCTGGGAATCGACGTCTGCATTCGCGTTGGCCTCGGCCTGGGCGACTACCATTACCAGCGCGGTTGGCACACCACGGCGACAGCCGGGACGTTCGGGGCCACCGCCGGGGTCGCTAAACTTCTGAAGTTGGATGTGGATCAGATCGTCAATGCCTTCGGCATTTGCGCTACTCAGGCGAGTGGCCTGCGCCAGGTCTTCGGGACGATGTGCAAGCCCTTCCATGCCGGGAAAGTCTCTCGCGAAGGGGTGCTGTCTGGATTTCTGGCACAGGGCGGCTTTACGTCCTCTAAAAGAATGATCGAGGGCGAACTCGGGTTGTTGGACGTTCTTACGGAAAACGCAAATGAAAAGGTTGTGCTGGATCGCCTTGGCGCTCACTGGTATGTGCTGGATCTGAGCATCAAGCCCTACCCCACCTGAGCGTGAACACATTCAACAATGAATCTCCTGGAGGAGATTGGGACCCGGCTAAAGCTTGATATCGAAGAAGTGGAAAAGATCGAACTGGAAATAGGCCCGGTGGCATCGACCGCTGCGGCGATCAAGGAACCCAAGATCGGCGTGGAGGGCAAGTTCAGCGTTTGGTTCCTTGCGGCCTTGGCGTTGGCCGAGGGCAGCGTAACGTTGGAGAAGTTCACGGATGAAAAGGTCAACGACCCGCGGCTGGTTCGGTTGCGAAAAAAGATCGAGACCCGCCTCGACCCGCGCATCGGTTTCGGCGCGCGGCTGCGAATCCTCATGCAGGACGGCAGCGAGCACAAAGCCTTTCTCTCAAAACCCAAAGGGGATCCAGAAAACCCACTGAGTTTTGATGAACTCACCTCTAAGTATCGCCATGCAGCGAGGCTGGCAATTTCGGAGGAAGCCATCGAACGTCTGGTCGATGCGGTGAAACGCCTTGAAACGGCGCGTGACATGAATGAAATTGTCCGATGGGCGACGAAGGCCTGAACTCGCAGTGGCCGATGGGAAGGGCGGAGGCACTAAGTGAGCCAGGTTTCCTTTGATGTGATCGTGATTGGAAGCGGGGCAGCAGGGCTGCGCGCGGCCCTATCGGCACGTACCGCAGGGCTTTCGGTCTGCGTCGTATCGAAAGGCAGCCCCGGTAAATCCACTTGCACCGGGTTCAGCGCCGGTGTGATGGCCGGCAGCGCCGGCGCAGAAAAAAGCGACACCCATCTTCAGAACACTCTCACCTCCGGCCGTGGGCTGAATGAGCGTGCGCTCGTCGAGATCCTCGTCGCGGAGGCTCCTTCCCGGCTGGATGAGCTCATGCGCTGGGGGATTCATGCTGATTTCAAAAATGGGTATCTCTTCGCCAAAGGCCGCCCGCCCGTGCTCGGAGAGGAGATCGTCCGTTGCCTTTTGACTCGAAATGCGGCGCTGGGCACTCGTTTTTGGGGCAACCTGCTGGTCACGGACCTTTTCGTCTGCAACGGCGCCGCCGGAGTGAACGCCTATGAAAAGTCCTCGGGCGAATGGGTGGCCCTTACGGCCGGGGCCGTGGTTATGGCGGCGGGCGGAGCTTCCGCGCTCTTCCTCCGTACGGATAACCCGAGACGGATCCTTGGTGATGGCTACCGGTTGGCTTTAGAGGCCGGGGCCTTGCTTCAGGACATGGAATTCGTCCAGTTTTATCCGCTTTGCTTATCCGGTCCCGGTACGACACCCCTCGTGATTCCTCCACGACTTGCCGACTGTGGTCGACTCCTCAATGACGACAAGGAAGATATCCTTGAAAAATATGGGGTTACGGAACGTCCGGCAGGCGAGCGGGCGAGAGACCTCCTTTCGCAGGCGCTTTTTAAAGAGATTTACCGAAATCGCAAGAATGTCTGGCTGGACCTTAGCAACCTATCCGAAGACGACTGGCGGGTTGACCCTTTCGCTGCTTCCTTGAGAGGCTTGCTCTCGGGGCGCTACGGGGCCGGCAGCCGCCCTGTGCGCGTAGCGCCTGCAGCCCATCACAGCATGGGGGGGGCGAGAATCGATGCCACCGGGGCCACCTCGGTGCCGGGACTCTTTGCCGCCGGTGAGGCGGCTGGGGGGCTGCACGGAGCCAACCGGATGGGGGGCAACGCCTTGAGCGAGACGCTCGTCTTCGGGGCCAGAGCGGGAAGCGCAGCGGCTGCCTGGGCCAATCGCCCGGGGGGCGGCGACCGTTCGACCCTCTTGAAGGAGCTGCGTGAAAAGGCCCGCAAATGGTCCAGCGGCGCGCCTATCGGAGTCGAGCTTAAAGACCGCCTCAGAAAGATAATGTGGGAGGACGGAGGGATTATAAGGGAGGAGAAGGGGCTCTTCCGGGCGCTGGAGGCCGTCAAGGAGATTCAAAATGAAGCATCTATTCCATCATCCAAACCCGAGCTAAACGGTAAAGAGCTGCTCAATCTGATCGAACTGCGTTCCGCGGCAAGCGTGGCGACACTCATCCTCGAAGCCGCATTAATGCGCCGTGAGAGCCGGGGGTCCCATTTCAGGGAAGACTTCCCGGATCAGAACGATGCGCAGTGGCAGGGACACCTTCAGGTCCATCTTGCCCCCGGGGGCGAGAATGTCTGGCAGTTTGAACCCATACCAAAAGGCGACGGATCCATGGTTGCCGGGCCGATCGAGCCCGCGCGGCCGTTGATCGAAAAGCGAGGCCCACATTGACTGAGATGGCGTTTCATGGCGTCTTTCCGTATCTCGTCTCACCCATCGACTCCTCCGGCGAAATAAAAGCAGATGTCCTGGCGCGTCTCTGCGAGGATCTCGTCCAGGCAGGCGTGCATGGCCTGACCCCCCTGGGTTCGACCGGCGAGTTCGCCTATCTCTCTTGGCCGCAGCGCCGGCGTATCGTGGAAGTCGTCATCCAATCGGCGCGCGGTCGAGTTCCGGTGATTGCAGGCGTCGCTGCGACCACTACCGCCGATGCCGTCTCACAATCACGCGAATTCGAACGTCTCGGCTGCAGCGGGATCCTTGCCATACTCGAGTCCTATTTCCCCGTATCCGACGAAGGCGTGTTTACCTACTTCAGCGCGATCGCAAAAGCAGTCTCGGTGCCATTGGTGCTTTACACGAACCCGAGCTTCCAGCGTTCGGATTTGAGCCTGCCGGTCATAGACAGGCTGAGCCGTATATCGAACATCGGCTACATCAAGGATGCTTCCTCCAATACGGGGCGGCTGCTCTCGATCATCAGCCAGATGGGAGAACGGATGAAGGTTTTTTCCGCCTCTGCGCACATTCCGGCGTGTGTGATGCTGATTGGCGGGGTGGGCTGGATGGCTGGCCCAGCCTGCCTTGCGCCGCGGCAGAGCGTTGAACTCTATGAACTCTGCCGGCGCGGGTCGTGGGAGGCGGCGATGACCCTTCAACGACATCTGTGGGCTCTGAACCAAGCTTTCGCCAAATACAATCTCGCTGCTTGCATCAAGGGAGGGCTTGAGCTGCAGGGGTATCCCGTGGGTGCTCCGCTGTTACCCCAGGCACCGCTGCCACCGGACGGCATTGAGGAGGTACGGCGCGCTCTTGTCGCAATTGGAGCATTGTAACGAACCGTATATGTTTTTCGTACCACCTAAGTTGAGCGATTCGAATTTTGGTTTTTACGGAAGGACCCGATGGGGTCTGCCGCCCGCATGGGCCGCCGCAAAATCCACCCCGGCTTCGACAACGCCCCCGGAGTTTCGATAACCTCCTCACAGGCAGCGTCGGCCGTCTCTGTCGTGGGGCACTGTCCTCCGGGGCTTTCTGTCACTATCTGAGCGGCCCTGCTGCCGTTGCGACGGCCGGCGAAGAAATTGCGGCGGCCCATGCGGACGGCAGACCCCAGCGGGACTCGATGCGCATCGACAGAATCGCTCAATTTAGGTTACACTTAGATCCTTATATCACCCCGTCGGTTCAAGTTCCAGTCGCTTGGCCAAGGCAGGCGCCAAAAGCATTGGTTGGGGGATCGGGACAAACCAGAATTGAGCGATTCTGCCGATGCGCATCGAGTCCCGCTGGGGTCTGCCGTCCGCATGGGCCGCCGCAATCTCTTCGCCGGCCGTCGCAACGGCAGCAGGGCCGCTCAGATAGTGACAGAAAGCCCCGGAAGACAGCGCCCCTCGACAGAGACGGCCGCCGCTGCCTGTGAGGGGATTATCGA
>JBFYWS010000394.1:0-8216 GCA_041310935.1 Desulfobacteraceae bacterium
TCGATAAAGCGGATGATCTGCAGCGCGATGCGCCGGTGGAGATTCCACTGTTCCATGGCCGGCGCAATGAGGAAACCACCGAGAAAAAGGAAGATCGTGCTGTTGAAATAGATGGGGGCCGTGGTTTTGCCTTTTTAAATGCCAAGCAGCGGGAACAGGACCATGGGCCCAAGCCAGTGGCCGAAAGCGGAATCGCCTCGGTGACCCACCAGGTTGCCATCAGCACCGCCACGCCGGCCATGCGGGTCACAATGGGCTTTCCGGGGCAAAGATCCAGGAACAGGGTTAAGAAAAACAGCACCAACCCGAGAATCAGACCGACCCTCTGAAGCCTGGTGAGCTGACTTTCCTTGGTTTCTTAAGCCATGACGGCCCTCCTGAATCATATTTCTAAAGTTTAAAGATGGTTATCCCTCCATCGTGCGGTATCCTTGAAAACGCTACACGCGGCCGCATGCTGTCTAAACATAGCTCTGATAGTTGGGCTCGTAGACGTGGGACTGGATGAAGGCCCGCATGTCATCGGGCCGGGGCACGCCCGCAAGGCCCAGATCAAAGACGACCTCCGCCACGGCCACGGCGATCTTGGCCGAGACCGCCCGAATCTTGAGCAGTGGCGGATAGATGCTGCCCCGCTCGAAATCGCTCTCCGAAACCTCGGCGGCCAGCACCCGGGACGCCGCCAGGAACATCTCGTCGGTCACATGCCTGGCGCGGGTGGCGATCACCCCGAGGCCCACGCCGGGGAAGATGTAGGCGTTGTTGCCCTGGCCTGGCTCGTAGGTCACCCCCTTGAGGTTCACGGGCGCGAACGGACTGCCCGAGGCGAACACGGCGCGGCCGTCGGTCCAGGCATAGGCCTCCAGGGCGGTGCACTCGGCGTTGGCCGTCGGGTTGGACAGGGCAAAGACGATGGGCCGCTCGTTGCAGCGGGCCATCTCCTCCAGGACGGACTGGGTGAAGGCCTTGGGCTGCCCCGACACGCCGATGATGGCGGTGGGCTTGAGCGCCCGGACCGCGTCGGCGAAATCGGCGTGGTGTTCAAAATCGTGGGCATAGGGCAGCTTGTGCTCCGCCAGCCGCTGGCGGCTCTTGACGACGAGGCCCTTGGAGTCGGTGAACCAGCAGCGCTGCCGCGCCTCCTCCTGGGAGAGGCCCTCGTCCATCATGGCCCTCACGATCAGGTCGCCGATGCCGGTGCCGGCCTCTCCGGCCCCGAGAAAAAGGACCTTCTGATCGGTCAGCTTCCCGCCGGTCATCCGCATCGCCGCATACATCCCCGCCAGAGCCACGCTGGCGGTTCCCTGGATGTCGTCGTTGAAGCTGCACACCCGGCTCCGGTAATGGTTGAGGAGGCGGAAGGCATTGAGATTGCCGAAATCCTCGAACTGGATCAGGGTGTGGGGGAAGTTTTCCTGGACCGCCGTGATGAACTCGTCGATGAGGCTGTCGTATTCTTCCCCCCGGATCCGGTCATGGCGCATGCCGAAATAGAGGGGGTCGTTCTGGAGGGTGACGTTGTTGGTCCCCACATCAATGGTCACCGGCAGGCACCAGGACGGGTGGATTCCCGCGCAGGCCGTGTAAAGGGAGAGCTTGCCCACGGGGATCCCCATGCCCGCGACCCCCAGGTCCCCCAGCCCCAGGATCCGTTCGCCGTCGGTGATGACGATGACGCGGACATCCTTGTTGGGCCAGTTTTTCAGGATAATGGAGAATTTACCCTTGTTCCGGGACGAAACGAAGATCCCCTTGGGCCGCCGGAAAATGTGGACGTATTGCTGGCAGGCCAGGCCGACCGTGGGGGTATAGATGATTGGCATCATCTCTTCAAGGTAATCGGCCAGCACCCGGTAGAACAGGGTCTGGTTCCGGTCCTGAAGGGCGGCGAGAAAGATGTATTTCTCCAGGTCGGAGTTCTTCCTGCGGTAATTCCCCATGACGCGCAGCACCTGCTCCGACATGGTGTTGATGCCCGGCGGGAGCAGCCCCCACAGCCCCAGGGCGTCTCGCTCTTCCCGGGTGAACGCGGTACCTTTGTTGAGGGCGGGGTCGTAAAGGTAGTTGATATTCGAAGGGGTGCTTTCGGCATCCGGCCGTGAAGGTTTGTGATGGTTCATTTACACCTCCCAATAGCTGGTTATCAATAGCTTTTGAAAAAACCGCCCGCGAGCGGTGACCGATGATGAGGCGCACCTACCCCTTGGACCCCAGCCGCAGGCCTCCGTGAATAAAATAGACGTCCCCGGCAAGGGCCGCATTCCGGTAAATATCGCCGACGAGCATGGCGACCTCCTCGGGCTCGACCAGGCGTCCGATGGGCACATCGGCGATAATCCGGTCGGGGGCCTTCTGGTTCATGTTTTTCACAATGTCGGTCCCCACGTAGCCGGGGGAGCGGCCATGCACCGGATCCTGTCGGCAAGTCCCGGCGGAAGAACTTCGCGGTGATGACCTTGGGCATGACGGACATGGCCGCCTTGGTGGACGAGTAGTTGATCTGGCTGGCGGTGCCCAGGGAGCCCGTGGAGGAGACGAGGGATATCAGGCCGCGGCAATTGTGGTTGAGCATTCTCTCGGCGCATTCGCGCACGGTGAGAAACACGCCGGTCAGGTTGATGTCGATGACCAGCTTGAAATCGCCCAGAGGCATCTTCTTGGTGACCTTGCCGGTGTTGCGGTCCGGCGAGACCATCATCCCGTATTTCTCAGCAACGCATGGTCTACATCCCTGTTGATTCTCTGATATGTCCGAAGTGTCAGGGGGCCAAGGGGATCATCGCGTTTATCGAGGACGATCAGGGTATCCAAAAATACTGAAGCATCCGGGTCGATGGGAAACCAACACCCATGATCCTCCCGCCTGCAACCCTTCACGGACAGCCAATCACCCCATCACCGATGACTCATATTCGCAAATTCCGACCATCGATTATCCCTACAACGTCACTTATAAAATTCGAGTATAATATGCTGTAATTTTCAAACCGAACCATACATAATATTGTGGGTGAAACCTATGAGTTTCGTTGTAGGGTTATTGGCTCCAATAATGCCTGACCCTCCTTATCGTTGGGTTTGCCAAAGGGCATACGTGGTATCAAGACCGGGTTGCTGCTGATGCGGATCATCTCCTGAACCGGGTCCTCCAACTTGTCATTTTCCCGGAATTTGGTGTTCATCCGATTAAACACGCCTTCAAGCACCAGGATGTCGCCAAGGGCGTTGTGGGGGCTGGCTTCTATTTCAAGTTCCAGAAAATACCGGAGATACTGGAGGTTGTACTTAGGGATGACACCATTCTTGTCCAGATAGCGTGCCAGTTTGAAAGTGCAGATCACCCGCCGGGGGATAAATTCCCTCCTTGTTCAGCATATCCACATCGAACCGGGCGTTGTGGGCAACGATGACGGTTCTCTCGTTACCGGTCAACTTTTGCAGCTGGGTGTGGGTTTCACTTCCCCGAAAAAACGGTTTGCCTTGGACAATCCTGTTGGTGATGTGGGGGATGGCCATGGCATCGACGGAGATCGGCATACCGGGATTGAACAGTTTGCAGACGGCCGGACCACCCTCGGGCTTGAAGGCGATCTGGCAGAGCCGGTCTTCGGGCCCGGTGCCGGTGGTTTCCGTGTCGAAGAAGACGAACATGCCTATCCACCGTTCACTTTTTTTCGCAACTTCCCGGCATACTTGAAGGTCACAACCCGTCTTGCCGGCAGGATCGCGTCCTCGCCAGTCGCCGGGTTCCGCCCTTTACGCTGATTCTTGTCTTTCACGCAAAATTTGCCGAAGCCGGAAACCAGGACATCATCACCGGACTCCAGGGATGCCTTGATGACCTCAATCAGGGATTCGGTGATCTCGATAGCTTGGCTCTTGGGAAAGCCAAGCTCGGCCTGAAGCCGTTCTACGATGTCGTTTTTTGTCAGGGCCATGAAGGTGGGGGCTCCGTATGTTTAGAGGTGCAAAGGGTGGGGGGGCTCAGTATTGATCGCATCAATTCCTATTGATGTCAAGGAATTGGTATTGCTTGAGAATTTGACCCACAAAGGATTAGTTTCAATTTGCCATCCTGATTTATTCTCCGCCGATCATCGACTTATAAAGAGGTCAAGATCCGCCGCCAACCACCTCCAAACAATATGAGGCTGCCCCGAAAAAAGCATCGCTCGGATATTGTCCACCGGGAGCAACAAACTAGAACGGGAGTATCACTTGGAAGAAGATGCCACCATTTACGCGAATTGGATTGTAAGTTTGATTCGGGATTTCATCGCCACTTCGCCCCAAAATTCCATGCAGGATGGAACCGGGTAGCCAGCCTGGGATTTGACCGTGGTGGGCTTTGCCTCCGGTGCAGACCAGATCTGGCAGCAATACAAAGAGTATGTCGGGGCTTTCCACTGGACCCCCTGGGAGGTTTTCAACCAGCACTGCCGGCACTTCTCCTTGTCGTGGCCCGCCTCGTCACGTGCCGGCGCAAGGCCGTGTTGAACTCCTCGCCGTAAACCCTGATCCTGGCCCATAACGGCGACGGAATCGGATTTTGCTCGGCATGGGTCTGTACCGAACCTTTTTTGGCTGCCAATGAGACTTTGGTATGAGAGCCTATCCCTGAGTCTGGATGACTGCGGGGAAAACCAGACGCAAAGAACGAGGTGCATTCTTTCACATTTGTTCATGCCTGTCCCGCGATCCTGGCGGGAACGCGCCCTGATAACCGGCCATGTCGATGACACACATGTTTTGGTCCTAGTTGAATTGCTGGACTATCCCATCTGGTTGACCTTCAAACCCAGATACCGGTTGGCCCAATAGGCGGCCACCGCGCGGGCCTGTCGCGCGCCTGGACTGTTTGCCGTCCGAGTTTTCCCGCCCGGACCTCAGCCCTTCGTCGTCGCTTCCGTCGCCCGGTCCACCAGGTACAGGATGGAGCGGTAATTCACCCCGGAATGATGGGACAACCCGATTTCGCAGGTGCGGCTGGTGGAGTAGCCGCCGGCGCAGTCCTCGGGAATCTGTTCGGCCAGGCGGCGCAGGCCGAAGGCGTTCAGTTCCGGGTGGGTGAAGCCCCGGTCCCCCGCGAAGCCGCAGCAGACAATCTCGGGGGCCGCGACCTTTTCCGCGCACATTTCCGCCAGTTGTCGCAGAGGCGCTTCCAGCCCCATTTTCTTGGCGCTGCAGACCGTGTGGATGGCCACCGTTTCGGGCAGCTTGCGGAATTTCAAGCGCGGCGCGAGCACCTCCAGGGTGAACCGGATCGGTTCATAGAGCGTCAGCCGGCGGTCCAGTGTTTCCCGCATGTGGTGCAGGCAGGGGCTTATGTCGCAGACCACCGGCAGGCGGCCGTTGTCCGAGGCGTCCAGCAGGGCCCGGCCCAGCTCCCTTGCGCGCTTTTCGGCCACGTCGGCGATCCCCTTGCTGGCGAAGGGCATGCCGCAGCACAGTGATGGCATGTTTTCCGGATAGATGATCTCGAAGCCCGCCTTGCGGATCAGCCGGGCGGTCACCGCCGGCACGTCGCCGTCTGCCTCCTCGCCCCGGGCCGGGCCCATGGACCGGGTGATGCAGGACGGAAAATAGACGACCTTGCGAGGGTTCTCCGTCCGGACCGGCAAGCAGGTGATGGCCGCTGCGTTGGCCGGCATGTAAGGCGTCCACAGCGGCAGCCGGCCCCGGCTCAAGCAGCGCAGGGTTTCGTTAAGATGGCGCATGCGTTTGGACCCGATGACCCCATGAACCCGGTCCACAATCCCCAGTCCCAGCCGGGTCAGGCCGGTGACGGTGCTCATGTGATCCCCGATCCACTCGGCCAGCCGATGGGCAGGGGGACGCAGGTGGGCGCGGCGCAGGTGCTTGATGAGCTTTCCGGTGTCGATCTCCACCGGGCAGGAGGTGGCACACAGGCCGTCGGCGGCGCAGGTTTCGTCGCCCAGGTAGCGGTAGGCCGTGGACAGTTCCCGCAGCCGGGCCGGGTTCTCGCCGGTCCTTTGCAGCCGGGTTATTTCGCGGTAGGCGACGATCCGCTGGCGGGCCGAGAGGGTGAACTCGTGGGACATGCAGTTGCGCTCGCAGAAGCCGCACTCGATGCAGGTGTCCACCACGGGGTCGGCCACGGGCATGGCCTTGAAATGGCGGAGGTGGCCCTCGGGATCGTCGCTGAGGAGGGTCCCGGGGTTGAGCAGGCCCTCGGGGTCGAAAAGCGCCTTGATCTCCCGCATGACCGCGTAGAGTTCCGACCCCCACTCCCGGGCAACGAAGGGCGCCATGTTGCGGCCGGTGCCGTGCTCGGCCTTGAGCGATCCGTTGTAGCGGTCAACCACCAGGGCCACCACCGCGTCCATGAAGCGTTGGTACTTTTTCACCTCCGCCGGGTCGGTGAAATCCGGGGTGAGCACGAAGTGGACGTTGCCGTCGAAGACGTGGCCCCAGATGACCGGATTCTCGTAATTATATGCGGCGAACATCTTCTGAAGTTCGCCCAGGCAGCTTTCCAGGTGGGCAATGGGAACGGCGATGTCCTCGATGATGACCGAAGTGCCCGGTCGCCGGGCCACGCAGGCACTGGGAAAGATGCCTTTGCGAATCTCCCAGAGTTGCGCGATCTGCACCGGATCGGTGGTGAAGGCGAAATCGTGGGCCAGGGGGAAGCCGGCGAAGGCCTCGCGGATTTGGGCGGCCTGGCGCTCCAGGCTCTCCGCGTCGTCGGCCCCGGTTTCCACCAGCAGGGCTGTGGCCTGGTCGCCCAACTCCCGAATCCAGGGCGGCATGCCAGGCTTGCGCTCCACCGCGCGCAGGGCCACCCGGTCCATGAGTTCGGCGGCGCTGACCGTGCAGTCCTTGAGCTTCAGGACCGCCTCGCAGGCCCGCGCGGTGTCGGGGAATACCATCAGCGCCGCGGCCCTGCGGGACGCCTCGGGCAGGGTCCGGAAGACGACCGCGGAGATGAAGCCGAGGGTGCCTTCGGAGCCGATCATCAGGTGGGCGATCATCTCGATGGGATCGTCGTGGTCGGTGAGGGCGTTGAGGCTGTATCCGCAGGTGTTTTTGATGCGGTATTTTTCGCGTATTTTTGTGGTCAAGGCCGGGTTGCCGCGCACCCGGTCGGCCAGGGTCTGAACCCCCGCGACGAGATCCTTGCGCTCCCGCAGAAAGGCGGCCCGGCTCTCGGGATCGCCGGTGTCGAGGACTGTGCCGTCGGCCAGGATCATGCGCATGGAAAGCAGGGTGCCCATGGAATTGTGGTCCACCCCCGAGGTCATGCCGCAGGCGTTGTTGGCGACGATCCCGCCGATTTTGGCGGCGTTGACCGAGGCCGGGTCGGGACCGATCTTTTTTCCCAGGGGCGCCAGGGCCGCGTTGGCCTGGGCGCCCAAGACGGCCGCGCCCAGGCGGATGGTTTCGCCGTCCGGACGGATTTCGATCTGCCGGAAGCCCTTTACCCCCAGCAGCAGGAGAACCGAGTCGGAAAGGGCCTGGCCGGACAGCGAGGTGCCTGCGGCCCGGAAGGTGAGGGGGAGTTTCAGGCTCCGGCATGCGGCCAGGGTTTCCAAAACTTCTTTTTCGTTTTCAACCCGAACGATGAGTTTTGGGACCAGGCGATAGACGCTGGCGTCGGTTCCGTAGGCGTAGGTGCGGAGCGGGTCGGAAATCAGCCGATCCTCGGGCATGACGGCGGACAGACGACGGGCCAGTTCTCGGTGCGGGAAATTTTTCATGGCGGCCTCCCGGCGGATAGGGTCAGGGGCGAAGTCCGGCAACGTGCCGGGCGATGGCTTCGAGTTGGACAACATCAACGGGCTTGACCATGAAGCGGACGACCCCTCTGGTATTCCAGTTCTTGCTCCAGGTTCAGGGAGTCGGTAACGGTCATGGCAGCGATCCCGGTGGCGGCAATGGCCGGGGCATGTCCCCATTTCCGGATCAGGCGATGACTCCGGTCGGAGACCCGCGGGTCATCCGCGGCGATCAGAACGCTCACGACGGCATCCCGTTCGTTCCCGTTCCGGAGGCGCAGCGACGGGGGCGGGATCCTCTGTTACGATGAATTTTCCGGTGATAATACCACAAAATTTCCGGAGAATGTTCGGTAAAACGGGTTTCCAGAAACTTGGTCCGACCGGTATTCCGGAGGGCGAAGTGGTCGGAATTTCAGGTCGAGTGGATTGCTCACAGACCTCCTGTCGTCTTGGTATCGGGACTGACCCGTGCCC
>JBFYWS010000410.1:0-3497 GCA_041310935.1 Desulfobacteraceae bacterium
TTTGGTGAAATGCTCTTCACCGCCAAGGACATGGCGGCCCGGTTCGACATTGCCACCTCCGGCTACCGGCTCTTTGTCAACGTCGAACGGGGCGGCGGGCAGGTGATCTTCCACCTGCACACGCACCTGCTGGGTGGTTGGCGCTGAGCGAGCATGCTCGGATTCCGTTCTGGAAAATGAAAAGATCGTTAAAGTCCTGCGGATGTGGACCCACTATGAATAAACCGCTCCCCCCTGCGTACGGCGGCATTTACGTCCATGTCCCCTTTTGCCAGCGGAAATGCGCCTACTGTGACTTTTTTTCAATCGCCGACCTGAGTCTCAAACCGGCATTCCTGGAAGCCCTCTCCTCCGAGATTTCTTCAGCCAATTTTGGGCCGCTGGTCTTCGACACCATCTACATCGGCGGCGGCACCCCCTCCATCCTTGAGCCGGCGGACATCAAGGGAATCATCAACGGCCTGTTTTCAAAATTCCGGTTCGAGGGGTCGGTTGAAGTGACCCTCGAAGCCAACCCGGGCACGGTGGATTTCGAAAAACTCAAGGGCTTCCGGTCGGCCGGCGTCAACCGTCTCAACATCGGCGTCCAATCCTTTCAGGAAAAGAATCTGGTGATGCTCGGGAGAATGCATTCGGCCCAACAGGCACATACAGCCCTTTCGAACGCACGCCGGGCTGGTTTTGAGAGCGTCGGATTGGATTTGATGTACGGCCTTCCCGGTCAGGCGCTCCACGACTGGACGGCGGACGTGGAAAGCGCGCTGGCGCACGGGCCGGAGCATATCGCCTGCTACATGCTCACCGTCGAACCCGCGACACCGCTGGCCGAGGAGCAGCGCCTGGGCCGTTTCCAGCCTGCACCGGAGGGTGATGTGGCCGAGCTTTTTATGGCATCCTCTGAATTCCTTGCGGCGCGCGGCTTTCTGCATTACGAAATTTCCAACTTTGCCCGTTGCGGGGCGGACAGCTGCGACAATGCCCGTGTCTCACGGCACAATTCTAAGTACTGGACGCATGCACCTTATCTGGGATTCGGCCCCGCGGCGCACTCCTTCTTGTCGCCGAAGCGGTTTTGGAACCACCGGGATGTGCAGCACTATGTGGAGGAGCTGAGGTCGGGCCGCCGGCCGGTTGCCGGTGAGGAGGTGCTCACAGCGGACCAGGAGATGATGGAGGTGATCATGCTGGGGCTCAGAACGGCGGCCGGAATCGACCTGCAGGATTTCAAGAAAAGGTTCGGAGTGGATTTCATACAGGTGCACGGCGATGCGGTGGCCGGGCTCCAATCACAGGGGTTCCTGCGCGTTGAAGCCGGCCGCTGCGCCCCGACCCTGCGGGGAATGCTCTACATCAACACGGTCACCGCCGCCCTGGTTTAGAGCAATCGCCAGAACAGGGTTCCGGTTTCTGAAAGTCGCTCTAAAATACTTCCCGGCGGGGTATTGAGAAACAAGCATCGGGCTGTCAGCCAAGGCGCGCGGCGTTTTGGAAAGCGCAGCATATCGGCAGATATGTGAGCATTTACAAAAGCCGCGCAACGCTGGATCACGGCCCGTGGCGCCGTTTTTCAACCCCCTGCTACCCCTTGCGCAGCTTCCTCACGTCCCCCACCCTGAGGGTGACGTTCTTCGAATCAAAATACTCAAACAAGGGGATGAGGAATTTGCGGGAGGCGCCGGTCATCTCCTTGAACTGGGAAGGGTTGATCTCGCCGTTTTGCTCCAGGAATTTCACCAGCCGCTTTTTCAGCTCCTCGATGGCCTCGGCGTGGAAAAAGAGGTCGTCCTTGGTGCGGATAATCAAGCCCTGCTCGATCAGCAGATGCAGGACATCCTTGGCCTGTGCCGAATCGGCCATCAGGGTTTCGGTGACATCCCTGAAAAAGGGCGGCTGCAGGCTGCCGTCCTTGTAAAGTTGGAGCATTTTCTGGCGCAGGCTCGCCTCGTCGCCGGCCAGCGACACCTTGTGGGTTTTCAGGCGCACACTTTTCTCCTCCTGCACGAGTGCGTTGTCCTTGATCATCTGGTTCAGGACGAGGTTGAACAGTTTCGCGTCGGTTCCGGGCGGAAACTTGCTTTTCAGTTCCTCCTTGGACATGCCGGATTTGAGGGGAAAGGCCTTGTGATAGCCCCGCAGGTGCTCGGCCGTCTCCCGCACGAGCTCCTCGAAACTGCTCTTGTGCACGAAGGTCCGGCTCTCCTTGTCCACCTGGATGATGGTGCGTGCGCTCATCAGGTTCTGGAGGGTTGCGTCGAGCTGCTTGTCCGTCAGGTTCGTCATCAGCCGCAGGTCCGTAAAGGAGGCCCCCAACGGGCCGGAGGCGGCAATGTGGAAACCGACGAGCTGCTCCGGCCCGCCCGAGAGGATCCCCCGCAGCCCCTGCACCACCTCCGCCTTGAAACGCTTGTGCTTGGGCGGGATGGGGTTCAGGACCTGTCCGCCGCCGATGGTGCGCACCGGCGAGTAGCTGCGCACGACGAAGTGGTCGTCCCTGACGACGGCCACCGGCGTGTCCAGCCGCAGTTGGGCGACGGTTTCCTGCCCGGGGGCAAGCTCGTCCTGCTCGAGCAGGATCAGGTTGCCGAGGATTTCGGAGGTACCGGTGTGGAGCCGGACGCGGGTGCGGTTCTTGATGGGCCGGCCGTTGCTTGCCAGGTAGCGGAAATGGATATCCACCATGTAGCTCGGCCGGAGCGCCTGGGGGATTGCGAGCACGTCTCCGCGCTGCACCGCCTCCTTGTCCAGACCCTGGAAGTTGATGGCGGTGCGCATGCCGCTCTCGGCCGTCTGGACGCTCTGATTTTCGACCTGGATACCCCGGACCTTGGAGGTGATGCCGGAGGGGTAGACCATGACGGCGTCCCCCACCTGGACCCTCCCGGAGACGAGGGTGCCGGTGATGACGGTACCGAAGCCTTTCATGGTGAAGACGCGGTCCACGGGCAGGCGGAAGAGGCTTGAGGGCGGCCGATCCGGGATCTGCCGGGCGAGCGCGTCGAGGGCCTGGGTGAACTCGGGCAGCCCCTGGCCGGTGACCGAGGAGACCGGGATGACGGGCGCGTTTTCGAGAAAGGTCTCGCGGGTGAACTCCTGGACGTCCTCGGTCGCGAGTTCCAGCATCTCCTCGTCGACGAGGTCGACCTTGGTCAAGACCACCAGCCCGTATCGCACGCCGAGCAGCGTGCAGATCTCCATGTGCTCCCGGGTCTGGGGCATGACGCCCTCGTCGGCCGCGATCACCATGGCGACGATGTCGATCCCCGTGGCGCCGGCCACCATGTTTTTTACGAACTTTTCATGGCCGGGAACATCCACGACCCCCAAGTGCTGGCCGCTCGGCAGGTCGAGATGGGCAAAGCCCAGCTCGATGGTGATCCCCCGCAGCTTTTCCTCCTTCAGGCGGTCGGTGTCGATACCGGTGACCGCTCGCACCAGGGACGTCTTGCCGTGGTCGATGTGGCCGGCGGTGCCTAAAATGATCTGTTTCAATTTTGGAA
>JBFYWS010000423.1:0-23720 GCA_041310935.1 Desulfobacteraceae bacterium
AATCCTCTTACGTGCACAACCAGATACTGTATCAGCCAAGACGGGGGAGATTCGTTTAATCGACACCACCCCCGAGGAGTCGGCGGCGGCGAAGCTGCGTCTTGATGACTATCGGGGAAAACGCCGGGAACGGCACCAAAGATGGAGTCGATTAGGTGGGTTTTCTTGCCTGACTATTAGCGGAATTGTTGTCTTAGAGTGTTGGCCTTTTCCTCTGCTTCAACGTCCGATTCAGCAAAGATCATTCTTATGAAATGGTCATCGCCGGGAGAGCAGCCAGCTTGCATTTCCTTTTCCACTTCCGAAGCTTTTTTGCTATCATCATACTTTCCGTGTAGGCGCATATGGTCGGAGTGTAAGTCATACACATAATACGGCATTGAGCCTCCTATTTTTTAGGCAATGGTGAAGGTGCCTCTCGATACACACCGCGAACCAGGGGATCGGGGCAGATCATCCCGACGAGATTCCCTATCCTGGTTCTATGCGCAGGTCAGGCTCGCCGCAAATCGTTGCCTGCACAAACTGGTTCAGTCCTCATTATGATCGTTTCAGCCCTTCGACCAGTGCCTCGTATTTCTCGTGAATCATCTTCCGGTCGAATTCCCAATACTCCGCCAGCATGGCCTGGTCTTCTGAATCTGTCAAATAAGCTCGGGCTGCCGGGAAAAACACCTTGTCTTCCTTCTCGATATGTTTGGGGTAGAACTCGACAAGAGTTTGAAGTTTTTCGGCAATTTCGGCCAAAGCAATCTCATCGCCGTTCCGGTAGCGACTGTTGGCATCAACAAGGGCTTTGGTTATCTTGCGTCCAAAGACATGATCTTCAATTAGTTCGTTCATGACCCGCCGGTCCTCAGCTGACAGCGGTCGCTTGTCCAAGTCCCGAAAAAGGATCTCTTCCTCCTTCCCGTGATGCGTCCGATCGGCGTATATACGGATAAAATCCACCGCCGTGTCCACAAATACCGGATCGACTCTATGCGATGATTCGATTTGCACCAAGGCATCCTTTATGACCGAGAGCATCCGCGCGATCAGCCGATGCTCTACCATGAGTGGGCCGCGTGCCTGCATTCTTGTATCCTCCTTTGATTCGATTCCCAATCTCGTTCAGCTATCACTACCGACATTCCGCAAATTCTTGTGCCCAGGCCGGCGCAATTAAATCGACTTTTCCCACCCTTGCTCGAAATCCGCCAGCGGTCTTATTTCCTGCACCTCGAAAGTCAGCGCCGCATAAATCATTTTGGAGGCAGCCTCTCCGGCGCGCGCCGCGATCTTCGCCTTCATTTTATCGAGTTTTTCGCCGGCCGTCGAACAATCGGTCATCTTGACGTAAAGTCTCACGCCCTTCCACTCGGTCAGCGTCTTTCCAGGCTCCATAATCATAAAGACAGCGTTAGGATTCTCCTGCAGATAGTATAAGGTTCGGTTCTTGGTCAGCCCCATGATGATCGTCTTTTCATCCACCATGTATGGCGACCCGAAATAAGCTGTATTGACCTTCCCGTCTTTGCTGGCGGTGCTGAGGGTGCCCAGCCGTGGCTGCTTGTTGAAATAGTCCATGAGTTTGGATGACATCGGAATCTCCTTTCGTCAAAATACGGCTTGAATTTTCGGAGGAGCCTTACGCTGCCCATCCGGGCTGAACCCTGGCAAACTGACTGGACCAGTGTGGCCGGTCAACTCAGCCACCTTGGCTCCGGTCCTTGTTTCGAAGACCTCGGCGGTGTACTCGTCTGACGTGGTGACCAGAAAGCTCCCGTCCGGACTCAATGTGAAGCTGGTCATTTCCTTTGGCCTGACATCGATCTCGGCGATTTTCTTTTGGCTGGCGGCGTCCCAGACGCGAATCACCTTGTCCTTCGCGGTGCGAGTGACGATCCATTGCCCGCCGGGACTGAATGCCGCCCAAATGACTTCTGCATCGTGCGGCAACACGGCCATGCTCTTACCTGTAGCCGCGCGCCAGATGCGGGCGGTGTGATCTTCGCTGGCGGTGACGAGCCACTGACCGTCTGGACTGTAGCCGATTTCGCGAACTTGCTTGGTATGCCCCTCCAACTCAAAAAGAGCTTTCCCGGTGGCGACATCGCATACAGCCGGCCACCAGTCCACCACGGCCACGCGGTTGCCATCCGGACTGAAGCTGGCACTAAAGAGCTGGCTGGCTCCCCGCATCTGTGCGTAGGGGCTGGCCAACTGATGCAGTCGCTGGCCGGATACCGCATCCCAAAGAACTGCGTCCCTCTGTTCGGCCACCGTCAGAATTTGCTTTCCATTTGGGCTGAACTGAGCGACAGTCAGCCCTTCCTGTTTTAGCTCGAACAAACTCTTCCCGCTATCCGCGTCCCACACCCGTGCGGTCTGGTCGTACCGGCTGCTCGTGCAGATGCGCTTTCCATCGGGAGAGTCGTCGGCGCCCGTTATGCCATCGGCATGGCCAAGCAGTTCGAGACTCATTCTGCCGCTGTCCGATTCCCAAACGCGGGCCACTTTGTCCGCACCACCTGTGATAACCCTCCGGCCATCCGGCGTGAACTTGGCGAAGTAAGTGCCCCCTGCATGACCCGGCAAGGTCAATTTGCGCGCCAACGCCTCGAACAACGACTGGCGCAAGGCGCTCTCCGCTTCGGCGGTGGGATATACACGGACCGCCTCCACCGCTAAAAGAATGGCCAATTCACGATTGGTCTCGAGCACCGCCAGCGACCGGTCCGCCCCTTCGCGGGACATCGCTTCCCGTTGCTGCTGTCTTGCCGCGTCCTCGATATTTCCCGCCACGTGGCCGGCCATGAACCACGCCTGCCGGGCCACGAACGCGGCGAAACCCGCTGCGATTGTCAGCACCACCAACCCCGCCACCGCGAAACGCAGCCAGCGCATCGTTTTCTGGTACTGATGAATATCTTCGCCGATGATTTCATCAAGCGAGCGGTTCTGCATCGTCGCGGACAATCTGGCGACGGCTTTGAGAAATTTCGGCTGGCGCAGCGACAGGTGTGCGCTGGTTTTAGCGAAGCGCAGATCGAGATGGTTCGGCTCCTCCTGGAAAACTTTTTC
The DNA here is from genome assembly GCA_041310935.1 of Desulfobacteraceae bacterium. Taxonomy (GTDB): domain Bacteria; phylum Desulfobacterota; class Desulfobacteria; order Desulfobacterales; family SpSt-501; genus SpSt-501. Next base: position 3,067 of record JBFYWS010000423.1, read on the forward strand.
CAGCCTTCGGGGCAAGGCGGTTGTTTTGGTCCAGTCAAATCCCAAGGGTGATCCCTGAATCGCCTCCGGGCCACTTGGAGGGCTGATTCAAACCTTCGAAATCGATAATCAACTTTTTGGTTTTATCCGTTAATACGATCATGTCGGCGAGCCTCCTTAGTTTTATTTCGCAATGCCAAAATACGTCTTATGGCTTGTTCAACCTGAGATCCCAATTAAAATGCGCGCCTGCTTCCAAAGCTCCATCCGGCCGCTGCGCTTTGTACTCGAAGTCGACCTTCGCGAAGTTCAAGGTTACCTGCTCCATCAAACCTTCCGGCCCTCTCGTGGCGGAACTTTGAACGCCGGTTACCATCCACATCCTGCAGCTTGATGAGGAGGAACTCCTGGGGCGTCGTGGGGTCTGATCTGCGGACAGTGATCCTGGCTTCGTGAATGTGCTTACCCGAAGCGCACGACAGCATCAGGTTCGGGGAAGCCTTGTCGACCAGGTGGGTGAAGCTGATGTCCTGGAACTTCACTTTACCAGCCCCCGCTCCGCCGCCGGCCGATGGCGCCATAACCTGATTGGACAGCCCCCAGGTCCACGTCAAGACATCGATCTCGTCCTTGTGACCCTTATCGCGCGACTCGCCCTGAATGCCATTTATCTTCATGAAGATATCGGTGGGCATATTTTCTCCTTTCCAGTTACTTCAAAAACGACTGAAAATGATCGATGTTAAGCTTCTTCGCAGCCACTGCCCGCCCGATTCGCTGGAGGTCTGTGATGTATTCCACCGAATCGAGTTGCTGAACATTTTTCGGTTTAATATCCGGAAGGCTCAGGGCGGCAAGTCCCTCAATGGTGAGCTCCGCGTTGTATCTCATGTACGTGAAAAGTTTATTTGGCTCAGGGCCTTTTTTGCCGATCATATTTCCAATCTCGCGGTCCAGGACGTCGCCAACCAGGCACTTGCCAAAGCTGCGGCAGAGGAAATCCTGTTCGTTCAGGGCGGCGAACATCAGGGCCGAGGGGATGGAAGAGGCGTTGTAAAGGAGGTTCATTTCATCAGGGTTGAGGTCTTTGTTCGCGTTGGGGCTTGTCCCCGTACCGACGGAGACAATCAGCATTTTATCCTCTCCCGCGGGCCAGCCCAGATTGTACGGTTCCACCGTCGCCATGAGAAAGGCCATGAAGGCCGGGTTATTGTAGGTTGTCACGCCGCCGTCCACGAAAATAAACTCATGATCCTTGAGACGGATCACTTCGGGTGGAAAATAAACCGGTGCGGCAGTGCTGGCCCGCACGAGCTGCCAGAGGGGCAGGTTTAGATTGCAGTCGCCGCGTTCAGGGGCATTGTACTTCGCTCCGGGGTTGTTCGACAGCGGCCAGGGTGAGTCGGTCGTGGCGTTTCGCATGATAATCAGGAGCAGGGTTTTCAGCTTGTCGTCGCCGAAGGTCGTCTTGTCGCCGACGACCCCCCGCAGCATGTCGGACAGTTTTTCATCTTCATACTTGTAACGGAACCTCTTCAATATGAAGGCTTTGTCGAACATCTCTTTCCCGCTGTCGATGTAGAAGTCGCGAATTTTGGCGACGGGCATCCCCAGCGATACGCACGTCGCGATGATGGCCCCCGTGCTCGTGCCAGCAACGTAATCAAAATAATCGGCAAGCACGAAATCGTCTCCGCGCCCGAGGGCCTTGCGCAGCATCTCCTCGATCCCTGCGAGAATCTCGACGGTCATCATCCCGCGAATCCCTCCGCCGTCGAGCGCCAGAATCTTCTTCGGTCCCGGTGCCTTAACCCTGTCCCTGTATGACATGGAACCCCTCCTTTCGCGACGTGCCGTTATAGTTTATTTGTGTCTATCACATAGACCATGCCGGAACGATTCAAAACCTCGTCATGCATATGCTTCGTACCCCCGGGGCCGTCCCCGCCTTTGCCGTCCCAGAGGCAGATGAACCGTACCTTCTCCGGCCCCATGGAAAGGGCCGTGTAGAGCATCCAAAGATTGTTTCTTTCGTAAGGGTTTGCATCGGCCGGCGTAGGGCCGAGTTCCTCCGGCATTATGAAAAGAGTCGTCAGGCGGTCGTTCTTGACGGCATGATACCGGTCGCGCCAGATCTCCCCGGCGAAGGAGACCGAATTTTTCAAAAAAGTGCGCTCGTCAAAGGGTATCCTGATCTCCGAACGAAGCCCAAGCTTATTGCAGGCCTCCGCAAACAGGATGTCGCCGCCGCATGCGCCGCTACAGAGTGCCAGGTCCTTCTGTCCAGCTCCTATCTCATCGAGCTTCCTTGCAATCGCCTCTGCCGCGATCCCCTCCTTGTCCGGTGGGAACCGCGCGTCCTTCCGGTCTTGAGCGTCAATCATATGCCCGCTGAAGAGGAAAACGTATCGCGGCTCAAAAGGCGGCTTGTATTTCTTCAGGGCCGAATCAAAAATACTTTCTGCCGACGAGGTCATTTGTTCCTCCATTACGCAGGCAATTCTATCGCCGATGTTCTATCTCCGCGCGCTGCTGCAAAAATCTATTTTTTTCCTGCTCAAAGATCAGGTCAAAAGCAGCTTCGCATCCACGATCTTGACCCGAACCGTCCCTGCATCTCGCGCCAGTTGCACCATCTGGGCGGTGCCGCCGGGAGCATTCCCTTTCATCTTACCGTCCCAAAGGGCAACCAGCGTGATCCGTTTAGCACCCGAGGTTAGGGCCATTTGCATGACCCAGCGGTTGCCTCTTTCCCAAGAGTCCACGTTGCTGCCGGACAGCCATCTCGGAAGCCCTTCCCTGTCGCTCAGCTCAATCACCTCATGGTCCTGCTGGAGGTCCAAAAAACGCGTTCTCCAGTTGTCGAGCTCTTCAAATGCCAGTCGCGCGTAGTCCTTGGCCGGCATTGGCAGGCAGATGGTGCTTTTTATTCCTATCTCTGCGCAGACCTCGTGCGCGAGGATGTCAGCCCCCGGCGCTGCCGATGCCAGTCCTATTAACTCATACTCGTCGTTGCGCAGACCCTCGACGGCTTCACGAATGAGCGCTTTCGCCTGGGCTTCCCGCGTCAGCGGAAAACGAGGTTCGGGCCGGCCTGGGGCATCGACGATATGTCCGGCAATGGCGATCAGGTGGACCGGCTTTTTCAATTCCTTTTGCGACTGTTTCTGCTTTTTGTCCTCCTCATCAAAGGCAGCTGATATTTTGTTGATCACCTTCCCTGCAAGCTCCGCTTTGACGCCGAGCGCGGCGAAAAGCTCAAGTTGTCCCCGGGCGGCATCCCAGGCGAAGGGCTTGTCGGAGGGGATCGCATCGCCGTAAGCGGCGAGGACGCGCTGCTCACGCCCTTCGGGGGTCAGGAACAGCACATCCGCAGCGCTGATTTCCGCCCAGAAACGGTTGGGGTCGTCATGGCTCATCCTCTGCAGCTCCGCGCCCACTGATGCCGGGGCCAGGCACTGCAGCGTCCCGACCTCCGTCTCAAGTCTTCGCTTGTAGGAATCTGCTTCGGAATCGCTGTCGAACGTATCGGACCAAGCCTTCTCCTTTGAGAGGTCGAGCAGAATGGTCCCCATCTGGAGCGCTGCCAAGCCTGAATAGAAGTGATTCAGGTCTTGGAAGAAGGCCTTCCTGTAGTCTTCGTAGGAGCGGATTAGTTCGCGGTTCATGGCCGCTGCGCGCCGTTCCTCAGTTGTCATGAGCTGGTAGAAACTAGACCTCCATCGCGTCTTTTGATTTCGACCTCCCAGAGACAAAGCCTCGACGCGCTGTTTTTGGCTCGCTTCTTTACAATCCAGCACCCGCTTTATCGCCTGGTCGGAAGCTTCCATAAGTTTCGGCATCGGTTCCACCCGATGCAGACGCTCATAAATATTAGCCAAGGCGAGGTTTGCGTCAATATCGTCCGGATGAGTCTCGAGAATCGTTTCCCAGCTCTCCCGTGCACCCGCCCAATCCTTCAGGTCCCACTGGGCGGTCGCGACAAGCTTGAGTCCCCCCCACTGAAAACGCTGGTGGCAGACCTCCTCTGACAGAAGTCTCAGCCACCCCCTCGACTTGGCGGCCCGTGCACGGTTGACCTCCTCCCTGAAGTCGACCGGCACCGTCCGCACCTTCGAGGGGTCCGCCTCGGGCAGGGACGGCAGCATCTGGAAGATGGGGCTGTCGGTCTCCCGCCCGCTCTTCAGGGACGCGTTGAGAGTCTCAATCAGCTTGTTCTTTGAGGCACCGGGATTTCCGATATCATAGGGTAGGTAGCGATCCGTCAGCAGATCGAAGGGCGTCCCATCCTTTGTCGGCTGCCCCTTGATCATGACGGTGCTTTTCTTCCGCAGCGCGTGCCGGATCCCCAACTCATAAAATACGTTGGCATTCAAGATGGTGATGTCGCAAACCACCAAATCTGCTTCAAAAAGCAGCCCGAACATGTCCTCGCGGATATTCCCGGCATCCACGATCTCGCCCGTAGTACCCCCGCCGAGCTTCACTGCCTCGAGCGCGGGTCCGATCAGTTCCCGGTCGACCCGTTCAAAGTCGATCTCCGCCCCCCCTGAGTCCTTCTTCGTCCCGAACGGCCTGATAATAAATGCGCGTGCCATTTCTTCACCTCCTTCTTGGATAATGATCTCCATCGAGCAGGGAAAGGGTCACATTGAGACAACTCGCGAACAGTTAAAACAGATCATGCCTGTGTTTCAGCAGCAAACGATGCCCTCCTGCGCAAGCAGTTCCTTGAGCACAAAAAACCGGTGACTGGCAGCGGCGTCGTGAAAGCACTTCCAGTGGCTTCGAGGGAAGTCATCCCTCCGCACGTAACCGTCATTGCCCGCATCATCCTTTTCCACTTCGACGGCGGCACGGAACCACTCCCGGTCATCGTAGGCGATGTTTTTATCGCCGACCTCAAACGTGAATCCGATCTGCGAGAGGTTGATCATGTCCATCCACCTCCGGCAACGTTCGTCCAGGCTGCCTGCGGTTTTATAAAGTGTCGTAAGCAGATCCATTAATTGTTCCCAGGGTACGGCCGGCGCAGTCCTGAAGCTCGGGTTGCATTCGAGAAAGGCGGAAATAACCTGATACCCTGCCTTTGCGGCATCCCGGCAGAGCTCCCAGTTTTTTCGGTGAATCTCCGCCTGACTGCACTTCTGAACGAAGCGCCATTCACGAAAAGGCTCGTCCGGATAGGGGTCGGCCTCCCAGTGGCCCGGGTGGCCGATGACATGGCTGAGAACCTGACGCGCCAGGTGTGCCGGCCTTTCCCACCCACGCTCCGTCATCACCTGTATATTTTTTAGGTCATTGAGCTCCGTCACGACACCCGAAAAGTCGCTGTGCAGCCACGTGTCAGCGTAAGTGTGCAAGGCTATGCCGAAACGATGCAGTTGATAAGGTTTCCCCTGGAGCCGGCTTGGTTCGGCAACCATCCGCTTTGCGATCGCGCTGTCGCGCCGGCATAGCAGTTTCTCCTGGAACCGCGAGCCGATGTTGCCCGGGATGAAATGATAGGTCAAATAGATTTTGTATTGGGTTTCCTTGGAAAGTGAACCCGGTGCGAGAAACTTGTGGGCGGTCAGGACCTGCTCGAACCGCCCCCCGTTCCGGAATTCCAGGACATGGCCTTTATTAGCGTCGTCTGTGTGCTGGGACGAGTACGCGACGACTTTCGCAACATCCGGCGACATGCCGTTGGCACGGCACAAGACATAGACAGTGTAAAAATGAAAGTCCTTTTCCATTGTCCACCCCTTCTGAAGGTGAATCTCGGCCATCAGGATCTTGACTGCCACGTATTTGGGAGTGTAGGGTTGGGGAGTGTATGAAATTCGGCCGCTGCGGGCAGAAGATTAAAGCTGCGTATCAGATGAGACCTTAAAGAAAAGCTGAGTGGAAATTGACCATAGATTCTGCCTGTCCAAACCGATTCTTGTAATCTTCTAATAAGTCTCAACAAAATAGTCAATCGTTATTGTCTTGTTCCCGTAGTGACTTATTGTTATCTCAGGTGAGCGATCTAAATAAAACCCACCCGGAGTGCAGCGGATTTTGGCAAGTCGATGTTGTCGAGACAATTACTACCCGATTACACTGTAAACGCAACCGGTGGGAATGAAGGCGCATTTAGGACAATACCGCCCTATCACAGAAACGATCCGGTCTGACGGATGCCGAAGGAGGTCGCATGAAAAACTCTGAAGAGAAAGCCAAAGCCGTCATCGAGTCCTGGCGGGAGGCCAGGGAAAACCTGCTGCGGTTGAAGAAATCGATTCGGGAACGCGACGACGCCGACGTGAAGCACTGGAAGAAATGCCTGAAGGAGGCGGTGTGCCAGCTGGGGGACGCTGTTATCGCGGGGGATGTGAAGCTCGATGCCCAGGATTTCGAGCCACTGGTGAAGGACCTGAAGAGCGTCTTCGCATTCGGCACGGCCCGCACTCTCATCGAGAAATTTGAAAACGACCTTCCGAATGACAGACGCGAGTGGCTCCGGCAGCAGCACGCCCTCTGCACGTACAAGGACGAGGAGCTGATTCCCGCGGAGCGTTTCAAACGCGCCCTCGAAATTCTCGACGCCCCGTTCAAGGGTGCAGCCCCGGCAGCCGGCCCCGCGGATCGGATCGTTTTCGAAAGCCCCGAAACCCTTGCCCTGCGGGGCGCCGTCTACAAGCGCATGTGGGAATTCGGCGGGCAGGCAGAAAACCTCTACCGGGCCGCGGATTGTTACCTCAAGGCCTGGGAGCGCGACCCTGTGCAAGACAAGGGATACGGCGGCGTAAACGCAGCCTATCTCATGGACGTGCTGGCCGGCCTTGAAAAGCCCTTCTCCGGCCGGCCTGCCGAAGCTATGCGGGTCACGGAGAGTTGGTCGGTCAGAGCGCGCCGACTGCGGCAGGACATGCAAAAGACCCTGGCGGGCCTCGACACCCCGGAAAACCGCGCCGACTTTTTTTTCTGCGTCACCATGGCCGAAATCCGCTGGGGGCTCGAAGAATGGGACCCGGCCGGAAAATGGCTCGATCTGGCCGGCCGGACTCAATTTTCGGAGTGGGAGCTCCAGACGACCGCCAGACAGCTGGTGGCGGTCGCACGCCAGCACGGCGTCCCGCTGCTCGCCGAAAGCCAGCCGGAGACGGAGTGGCACCCGGCCTGGCGGGCATTGAAGAAGCTCACCGCAGAGGACATCTCCGCCGTGGCCTCCAACCTGCGTGGCAAGGTCGGCCTGGCGCTCTCCGGCGGCGGATTTCGCGCCTCCCTGTTTCACCTGGGGGTCTTGGCGCGGCTGGCTGAAATGGATGTGCTGCGCAGCGTCGAGGTACTCTCCACGGTCTCCGGCGGCAGCATCGTCGGCGCCCACTACTATCTTTGGCTGCGCGAATGGTTGAAGAAGCACACCGACGCTCAGCTGCGTGCCCCTGACTACGTGGAGTTGGTAAAGAGAGTTCAGGACACCTTCCTGGCGGGCATCCGCGAAAACCTGCGCAACCGCGGCCTGTCCAATCTCATCTGCAACCTTAAATTCCTGCTGCCGGGGTCCTACACCCGCAGCAACCGCATGGGCGAACTCTACGAAGATCACATCTACGCACGGGTCGAGGACCAGCACCCCAAGGGAGAGCCGCGGCAGATGCGCGATCTGCTGATCCACCCGCTCGCAGCAGGGTCCGGCGGTACGACGTACAACGACCTGGATTTCAACCCGAAATATTCTAACTGGCGCCGCCGCGCGAAAGTGCCCATCCTGCTGCTCAACACCACTTCACTGAACACCGGTCACAACTGGCATTTCACCGCCCGCTGGATGGGCGAGCCGCCGGGGCTGCTCGGCCCCGAAGCGGAAACCATTCCGCGTTACCGCCGGCTCTGGTATGGCGAGGCTCCGACAAAGGAGCTTCAAGAGTACCGTCTGGGGTATGCCGTGGCCGCCTCGGCCTGCGTCCCGGCGCTGTTCGAACCGTTGGAGCTGAGAAACCTTTACCCCGACCGGATCGTGCGCCTGGTGGACGGCGGTGTCCACGACAACCAGGGGGTAGCCGGGCTGCTCGACGAGTCCTGCACCCTGATCCTTTGCAGCGACGCCTCCGGCCAGATGAGCGACAAGATGTCGCCCTCCAACAGCATCCTGGGCGTCCCCCTGCGCTCGAACTCCATCCTGATGGACCGGGTGCGCGAATCGCAGTACCTGGACCTGCGCACACGGGTCGACAGCCACGCCCTTCAGGGGCTGTTTTTCGTCCACCTCAAGCAGGAACTGTCCCAGGACCCCATCACCTGGATCGGCGGAAAGCTTGAAAATGCTGCGGGGTCCCACCCCCCCACTTCCTACGGCGTCGAACGGGATGTGCAGGCGCAGCTTGCGGCCATTCGAACGGACCTGGATTCCTTTTCCGAAGTGGAAGCCTTTGGCCTGATGGCCAGTGGCTACCTCATGACCAAGCGCGAGTTCGAGCGGCTCGACCAGGAACACCTCAAAAAAGGCGGGACCGACACCTGGGGCGGTTTCGACGTCCATGCCCCGTCTCGCGGACCCGGCTTCTGGAAGTTCCTCGAGATCGCCCCGCTGATGGTCCTGCCCGCAAATAATCTTGACCCCAGGCGCGAGGACCTCAGCCGCCAGTTGATGGCGGGCTCATCCCGGCTTTTCAAGGCGTTCAAGCTGTGCCGCGGCCTGAGCGCTCTCGGGATCGCCGTGCTCGCGCTGATCGCCTGCGGCCTGGGCTATCTCGTTTACCGGAACTGGAACCTTCCGGTCAGCCTTGGAACGGTCGGCGGCCTCATGCTGGCGGCCTTGTTAATGGTGGTCGGGATGCTCTGGAGTGCGGTCCGCATCGCCAACCCCCAGGCGGTCATGCGCAGCGTCGTTTGGAAGTCGGCCGCGGCCTTCGTCGGCTTTATCCTGACCAACATCCACCTGCATATGGTCGACGGGAGGTTTCTCAGCCGCGGCAAACTGGAAAGACTGATGCGCCTGCGGCGTTGACCGCAGCGGCCCGGCCGGGGCAGGCCCAAACCCTAAGGAACCATAGTGGTATTTACAAACAGGAATTTGGGACTATAGGTTAATCATATTCGTCTTCTATTATCAGTTGTTTGGGAGCCTGGTTACTCATTACAATCCAAGCAAGCACATGAAAAGGGCTGCGACCATGGCCCAGATACCCGGCTACGAATACGACATCTTCATCAGCTATACCCACGACGACAATGAAGGCTTCGGGAGTCGTCCGGGATGGGTGGACAACTTCGAAGACTGGCTTAACAGCTGGCTCCAAAAGCGCCGCGGCATGGCCAACCTCAAAATCTGGCGCGACAAAAAACGGATGCACGGCAACACCCTCTTTGACGATGCCATCCAGAACGCCCTTAAATCTTCAGCCCTTTTCTTTGCATTGACCTCCCGCAACTATCTGCATTCGGCTTACTGTCAAAAGGAGATGAGCTGGTTTCACCAGTACCATGGCCAGCGCCCCGGCGGACTGCGGATGGGTGAAGCATTTCGAGTCTTCAACATCCTGCTCCACAATGTGCCCCACCAGGACTGGCCCGCAGAACTCAAGGGTGCGGCCGGGTTTTCCATGAACGACGCGGGAGGCGATAAGCATCTTGGGGAGTTCACCTCGCCGGACGACTACACTTTTGAAAAGCAAATGCGATCGATCGTGGATGCGGTCGAGTCCGTTATTCAGCAACCGACGGCGGCCTCGCTCCCGCACGCAGGCGCTGGGCATCCAACCGACCGTGTCGTGGTGTTTATGGCCGATGTGCCCGACACCCTCCAGGATTTCAAGGAACGGCTCATTTCCGAGGTACATACCCATAATGCGGAGATCGTGACCGACATCCCTCCCCCTTTGGATGCTGCCGGACATTCCGACGCTTCAAACCGGGCACTCGCCAAAGCCGACTTTTCCATTCACTTGCTGGACCAGTGGCCGGGCCGAAAAATACTGGATCGAAAAGAGACGACCTATCCCCGTGAACAGCACGAAATCGCCTTCGCTGAAAAGATGCCGCAGTTGGTGTGGGTGCCCCCCGGACTCGACATCGAAGCGATTGAAAACGATCAGCAGCGCCAATTCCTGCGAAATTGTCAGGACAGGCCCAGGGAGTTGGCTCATTATGAATTGGTCAAGTGCCTGCAAACCGATTTCATAAATTCGGTGATAGAGCGAATTGCCCACTGCCGAAAGCCCGCAACCGTTCAGTCCGGGAATCTGAGCTACCTCATCGACACGCACCAGAAGGATCAGAGATTCGCATTCAAGCTAGCGGATTTCCTTTCGGAGAAAGGTGCGGCGATTGATTTCAACCAGGAATCCCAGGACCCGGGCATCAGTCTCACAAAATTCGAGCAGTCCGTCACACAGGTAAAAAACCTGATATTGATTTCAGGCAAAGTCGGAACGGCCTGGGTGGTGGGGCGCATCAAAAAAACCTTCAAAGTGATCTCCGAGCAATTCGAATCCGAAGAGCGCTCTGCCCTTGAAAACATCTGGGTGTTTCTGGCGCCGGCGATCGGGGACAGGGCCGAACTTCCGCTTTTTCCACCTCTGATTCACGTCAACATTCTGGATAACAGCCACTCCGAAAGCATTGATCCCCAGATCACCGCCAGACTTCTGGACGCCGGTGTCGCGCGATGAATCAGAACCTCGCCGTGCAAAACCCCTTTGTCGGCCTGCGGCCCTTTGAAAGCGCGGACAGCCTCTACTATTTCGGGCGCAGGCAACAGACGCGCGCCCTCCTGAAACAACTCAACGCCAACCGATTTGTGGCTGTGGTGGGGAGCTCCGGATCCGGCAAGTCCTCCCTGGTGCGCGCCGGGCTCATTCCCAACCTCGAGGCCGGTTTCCTGGTCCAGGACCGGGACCTTTGGAAAATCGCCATTTTCAAGCCCGGCGGGTCGCCCCTCCGCAATCTCGCCGCTGCCATGCTTTCCGTGACCGGCGCCCCCGGGACCGCCGCAACCGTCAATGGCCTGCTGGAAACGATTCGGCGTCAGGGCTCTCAAGCACTTGTCCGTCAAGTCCAAACGCCCCTGGACAGCAAAGAGGCCAACCTGCTCGTCGTGGTGGACCAGTTCGAGGAGTTGTTTCGCTTTCAGCAGGTTCGAACGACCCATGTGCGCGAGGAGGCAACCGAGTTTGTCTCCATGCTCCTGAACCTGGCCGCTCAAAAGGAGATCCCCGTTTACGTCGTGCTGACCATGCGGTCGGATTTTCTGGGCGAATGCGACGCCTTCCAGGGGCTGCCGGAAGCCATGAACGCGAGCCAGTACCTGGTGCCGCGTCTCACCCGCCAACAGCGCCGGGAAGCCGTCCTGGGGCCCATCCGCCTCGCCGGGGCGGACATTACCCCTCGGCTCACGGACCGGCTGCTGAACGAAAGCCTCGACACCCGCGACGATCTTCCGGTGCTTCAGCACGTGCTGATGCAGACCTGGACCATGTGGGCCAAGGACGGCCAAGGCCCTATCGACCTCGTACACTACGAGAAATCGGGGACCATCCAGCACGCATTGAGTCTGCATGCCGACGAGGCACTGGCCGGTCTGAGCGACGAACATCTTGCGATCGCCAAACGCATGTTTCAGGCCCTTACCGAGACCGACGCCTCCAACCGACGCATCAGGCGGCCGACCAACCTGCATGAAATCGTGGCGGTCTGCGGCAAGAAGAAAGCGCCGGAAGCGGTCATGGCCCTGATCGCGCGCTTCAACGCCGACCACCGCAACTTCCTGGTGGTTTCCCCCGGAGCCACCGAAGACAACCCCTTGTTGGACATCTCCCATGAAAGCCTGATCCGGCAGTGGAAGACCCTGGCCGCCTGGGTGGACGAGGAGGCCGAGTCCGCCCGGGTGTATAAACGGTTGGCGGAGAGCGCCAAACTGCACGCCGGCGGCAAGGCCGGTTATTACCGAGAAGCCGATCTTCAGGTGGCGCTGGACTGGCAGAGGCAACAGCAGCCCAATGCCGAATGGGCCGGCCGCTATCACCCGGAATTCGAACTGGCCGCGGGATTTCTGAAACAGAGCATAAACAAGCAGAAAACGAACAGGTCGTTTGTGACCTCGCTTCTCGTGTGTGTCTGTCTCTGTATCTATTCCTGGCTGACGATCACGGCGACCGATGATGTGTCGCTCGCAACCAATTCGACGCTCCTTCCCATTATCGGAACCGGGATGCCCGCCGATCAGGTTTACCTGTTGTTGCCGCTGCTGTTATGCAGCGCTTATGCCTACTTTCTTTTTTACCTGCAACGTCTCCTGCTGATGCTTGCCCACCAGCCGGCGAGACCCCAGGAGGGACGGACCTTGATGGACAGGCTGGAACAGGTGGGCATGTATGCGCTGGCCTGGTTCACGGTACCGATAACACTCGTTGGATTATGGATTTGCTACCTGCCGCGCCGGGATGGGACCGTCACAGGATTGCATGTTTTTTTAATCACGCTGGTGTTCGGCCTGCTGCTGCTTTTCCACCGCTCGATCAGGCAAGGCCATTACGATGGATTGCGGACATTGTGGCAGGTCCTGAAACCCGCCGGAGTCACCGGCGTCCTGTCGATCGCCCTGGTCGTCGGGTCACTTTCTTTTGGCGCCTTCCATGGAATCCCCGCGCGCCAGTTGACCCTGTCGAGGAATCCGCGGGCGGTGGTTCCTTGGATATTCGACAAGGTCGGATACGATTTGTTCTTCGACTTCAAAGGGGCGTCCGTTTCCCGGCTGCCTGACAATTACTGGTGCATTGCCTCGGAAAGCGACCGTTTGAAGTCCGTCAGAGGTGCACCCCTGAAGAAAGCGGACCTGAGGTATGCGGACGTGTCAGCCGCGTTTTTGGTCAACGCGAATCTGCGCAACGCCGACCTGCGCGGAGCCCGGATGCGAAAGTCCGATTTTAGAATGGCCGACTTGCGCGGCGCCAATCTGAAAGGCGCTGACTTGAGACAAAGCCATTTCCGAGGCGCTGACTTTCGCGAGGCCAATCTTGCGGGCGTCAACTTTGCCGGGACGGACCTCGAGGAAGCCAAACTGGGTTTCGCGGACCTCAAAAAATCCGATTTCACAGATGCCAATCTGAAAGGCGCGGATTTGAGATGTGCCGATCTGCGCGGCGTTTCAAATCTGCCGATCCAGGACCTGGCAAATGTAAAAACCTTGTACCGCGCCGAGATGGACGCGGCCCTCAAGAAGGAGCTTCAGGAGATGAAAGGCGCGCTCTTCACCAAACCGTCAGATCCCTGGCATGACATGACCACGCCCTACAACAAGGACAAAAAGGACACTTGTGAATGATCATGAAAAAGTTCAACATACCGCTATTGCTCGTCTTCTTGTCAATCTTAACCCAATGGATGGCTTTCCCGGGGTCGATTTCGGCCCAACCCTATTCGCACCTCAGCCTCGACCCCAAACGGATCCAGTGGAACTACCTTTTATACGAGGTCAAGAGCACATCCGCGGATGTGACCACCGAGGTGCGCCTTGAATTCCCGACTCAGGCTGAAGCCAAAGCCGCGATGATAGAGGCCCGCGAAGGTGATCCGCTGCCGGTCCCGGCCGCCGGATGCTATAAAATCACCGTCAATACATCATTAGACTCGGCGCTGCGTGCGCCGGTCAAATCAGTAGACCATCTCTGGTTCGACCCGCAGAACGCAACAGCATTGGGGCGGGAGATGTTGCGGCAGGGCGATGAGGATTTCAAGAAACTCTTCCGATTCACCAAGCAGGGGGTTTTCCGGCACCAGAAAGAACCCAAGGACAAGAAGGAGGCTTCATTCGAACCCGACAAGTGGACAAAGGTCATCGACAGGTTCTACCCTTACGACACCGCCAAATTAGGATGTCCCAACATTGTCGATCGGCTGTTGCTGATATACATCGTGTCGGCCTCCGAAGCCTTGGACAACAACCAGCCGCTCTCCTTATGCGTATTCGGGAAAAGACAACTGTTCAGCGTCAAACTTCGGCCGGCAGGATCGCATTCCATAAAGGTCGACTATATCGAACAAAAGGACCAGGGCAAAGACCGCCGACAAGCTGAGATAAAAGCCGTCAGAATTGACCTCGAGGCCAAGCCCTTGGAGTCGAATCTGGAAAGCGTGGAAAATTTCTCTTTCATGGGATTTCTCAACAACATTTCGTTTTCGATCGACCCCGAGAGAAATCTCCCAGTCGAGATAAGAGGCGAAATTCCACCGGTTGGCAGTGTAACGTTAAAACTGAAAGAGGCCCGTTTACGAAAAAGCCATGGATAACGCCGATAAGGTTCCAGTCGGTGGTTCTCTCATCGGTATTGATTTGTGTGGGTTACATAGATCGTTTCAACTTCTTGACTGTAAATCCGGCTATTGATTTTGTTCCTGGATATCTTCTTTGCTGAGGTCGTTATTAAACCGGCAACTAAACAGATACAATGTTAACAGAGAAAACGCCGGTTTCGCATTGTCATGAGAGACTCTAATTAGACATATTTAGTTACCGGTTTAATATTTGCGTAGACGTCCTCACACAGCCTGCCCATTACGAGCCCTATGAAGCTCTCAGTTGAAGTGTTTCCCGACCGGGCGCGAGCGCCAATCCAATCCCGGCCTTCTGTCAGGTGGCTTCGTACATCACTGTTTTATCAATAATCCCGCAGCCAAATGTCACAGTCTGATTATCTTTAGAACGGCCTGAGCTTGGTAGTAGAATTTTTGTCTTCTTGGCGGCGGGACTATTGATAAAACAATTATTATGTACTTAAAATAGCTGTGTTAGGGTGGAGTTTCGCATAAAGCGTCTCAGCAGGCACCAATACCTGTTCATCTAAAATTTCCATTAAATGATCCTTGTTGCGGTACTTGACAATCGGCTTTACGACATGATCCATTCGAAGAATGTGGTCAACCGCGGGATATTCTCGTTGGGAGGCCTCAATGATTAGAACGACAGGAACTGATGGAAAATCCGGCACAACAGCTTGTAGTTCAGCCGGTACACTATTGGGGTCAGACAGGTCAGCGACGATGAAACGGGATACAGCAGCAAAGCGACGGTCGGTTTCAATCAGGTCGCGATCTCCGGGTTTTTCGAAATCGAAGAGGATCGGTACGTACTGACGTGGCGGCGTGGCAAAAGCTTTCTTGATTGCTTCCAAAACGACTTTACGCTTATCGGTAAAGCGACCGAGAATCAGGACGCTACGCTGAGAAATATCCGAAAGCATCTGGCTTAACTCTTCCCCCTCCATCTGTTGCGCAAGCGCTACGACGTCCTGCACCGCCGACTCCCGCTCAGCACGCACTTGATGCTGATGTTGCTGAATGGCCTTACGGGTTGTACGAGGGAAAAGCACCGCGGTGTCGGTCGGCATGTAGGCCATGAATCGGCCCCAGTCGCATTCGTAATATGAGCGACTGGAATTGACAACATAAAGCCGTGCATACGTCAGCGCCTCATCGAGGGAAAGCCCGACGGCGACCGATTTGTAGAGGCTCTCAGTAAAATTCAGAGCAGCGAGGTTGCTGACCGCCCCTTGCACGCCAATAGCTGTTGGGATGCCGGCCCGCATGAATGGCCGCATGAACCCCCAAAAACCACTATTGCAGGCATTGAACACAGCAAGGCGAGTCCCTGCACGCAACAGGAGAGTGGCGAGAACATCGCTTGATGCCCAAGGACCACGATCGGGCAGGGCGTTGACATAAAAGGGTTCGCTCGATCTCGCCAGTTCCACCAGTTTCCCGATTCCAGAGTCTATTTCAGTATGCCCTGCGTAGTGAAAGATATCGCACCCCGTCGCGAGCATTTGTTCTATTTTTGAGGACGAATCCGCGCGCACGAAGTCAAATGAAATTAGCGTCTTAACTGGTCGCAATGCCTTTGTAAGACTCTTGTATTCAACCTCGACGGCCCAGGTATCCGAACCATCATCAAAGAAGGTGCCAACAAACAACCCGCGCTGCGTACGATCGTTAATCTGCCTCGTAGACACTATGGACGGAGGTTCACGGACGAGCGAAATCCGCCCATCCATGAGCAAAAAACCACTCCATGATGACTCTGCGTCAACGTCTCGCCGGTATAGGAACTCCCAGGGCAGGTCGATTAAATCTTCATCAAGGCAAAGCCTAAGGCGAAGACCTAAATCCGGATTAGGTGCAACGATTCGCAGGCTTTCGCCTAGCAGGTTCCATACGGCATCGGTGAGAAGTAGTCGCGAGAGATCGCGTCCAACTTTTGCGCCTTCCGCCAGAGAAGCGTCACCCCTGATCCGGTAATCATCAGCCTTGAACTCACCTATCTTAACCGAGACCGGCTGGCGCATCCCGCCCGCTGGCGTTGAATGAGCAATGACTTGCAAGTATTGACCCTCGCGCCAGGCACGAACAGCGAAATCAATGAAACGCATCGGCGAACTGTGTTGGTGGGTGCGGCCGGTCACAGGCGGTTGTGTTGTCATTTTATTTGGTTTTGCCCCCATAAACACCTGCCTTTTTGATATTCAAATTTGAAAGAGGCTATCTGTGTTTAATTTCTTCGACCAGTCGATGGACTATTGATAAACCACTTATTCGATATCTACCCAATAATAATAGAAAAATCAAATATAATAGAAGGAAGCTGCCAAGCTTGTAATAGGCAATAGAAATCACACATTAATGGCGTTACGTATAGCGTGCCTCAAGTCAACCTTTTGGCCATCAAAATTTATTGAGTTTACCAGATGCAATCCATCCCTCATCCGATCGACGAATGCAACGTTGAACGGATGTAGGTCCCTTTTTCGTACAAACCGTCCCAAGTCCACTACGATAGTTGTCTTCGCTACTACCGTGTTTGATCAAACAGACGGACATCCGAGCGTGAACACCTGCACCATTCAACGACTGGCAGGTGTCCAGAGCCGACGAAGCGTAATTTTGAAAAATCCTTCGGCCCGATGTGTCGGGGACTGCCTGAAACCAGGCAAAAACGGGTCTTACCGGATGGATCTTCGTTGTTGACAACCACTGAAGGTGGTGCTACGGGCCTGGCGGTGGCTGTGGGCAAAGTGGAGTTTCCGTATTTTGCGGCAGCCGGGTGGCCGGAGCGCAATCATACCCTCGGGCAACTGTTGCCCCCCAAAAGCAGGTTCTTATCCCTTTATCCTTTATCCCTCTCGAACCATGCTGTGATGGTGCCGCGTATTATGGCTGGCATGCTGACGATTGTAGCCGGGGCGGACATCACTTCTGGTGATCGACGGATGCGGGCTATAGATAGATACAGGTGGTTGAGCGCAAATGGAGTATCTTCCCGCTGCTATGAATGTGGATCCATGCCTGACACGCTAAATCACAACACACTAGTGCCGACCGATTGCGTTGAACACCTTTCGCACCAGCATCCGCGATACGGCGGTCTCTGGCGCACGTTGTGCCAGGTCGTGAGCCCACCGGCAGTGCCGCGCCCGACGGTCATCATGTGCCGATTGCTGATCGCGACCTGCATCCTGGTGTGCGCAGCGGCGTGTTCGAGACAGCCGACAGAGACATCCGCTTCCGCAAGCGCGACGCGTCAGCCAGCAACGCCTGTGGTGCCAGACCCTGCGCCTCTTCCGCGCCGGGAGATTACGGTCGCCGATCGCGTCCGCTGGTTCGCGCGGCTCGGCTGGCCGCAGGACTGCGAGGACGCGTTCACGCAGACGCGTCTTACCGACGACGCCGGCCTGGAAATCCACGCACTGCCGTCGGGCGCCGCGATTGCCGTGCTTCGATGTGCACTGGGCGCATACCAGCCGACCAGCGTGGTGCTTATGTTCGACGAACGTCCGCCTGCGCGCGCGGCGACTGTGCTCGAATTCCCTACCTTCGAGTCGACAGACGGGAAGACACTCACCCCGGCGCGCACGCGTGAGATCGCGGGCGAGATCACGTGGCTGGAAAACGCCGGTGCGCTCGTAGTCTTGACCCTCGCGCGTCAGATCGGCGATTGCGGAACATGGGCGCGCTATGCGTTTGCTGATGGCGCACCGAAACTGACGGCTTTCGCGGCTCAGGTGGATTGCCCCGATGATCCGGGGCCGCGAGTTGATCCCCAACCGGGCGAGCCGCCCAGGGGTTGGAAAACGATCTCAATGCCTTGAAAGGAGACGATGATGCGCATCGATCATGCGAAGTTTTTCAACGGATACCGCAGCGCCTACGGCAAGCTTTCGCAGGCGACAGTCAACGGTCTGGAACTTCTCGGACGGAACATGGAGGAGGACGCCGACCTCAAGAACCTGCAGTGGGCGGCCTACATGCTCGCCACGGTCAAGCACGAATGCGCGAATCAGTGGATGGCCATCACCGAGCGCGGCAACAAGCAGTACTTCGACAAGTACGAAACCGGTACGTCGATCGGCAAGAGGCTCGGCAATACGGAACCGGGGGATGGCTACCGATATCGCGGCCGGGGTTATGTGCAGATCACCGGGCGGGCCAACTATGCGCGCCTGACGAAGGTCCTGGGTCTTGGACCCGCCGAGGATCTCGTGACCGATCCGGATCAGGCCCTGCGCCCCCTAATCGCCTACCGCATCATGTCGATCGGGATGCGCGACGGGCTGTTCACTAGCAAGAAGCTCTCCGATTACATTAACGCGCAGGGCTGCGACTACCGGAATGCGCGCAGGATCATCAATGCTCTGGATCAGGCCGCCCTGATCGCAGGCTACGCGAAGACGCTGGAAGGCATCCTTCGCGACGCGGTCGTCTCTTAGAACCGCGGCGAGACGAGGGGCCTGGGGGGCCGACCCGCTCCGACGAGCGATCGCCTTGTCAACGTGGCTATGGCTGATGAAGAGAGCGGGCATTTGTCTCCCTCACACCGAATATCTCCCAGATAGCTCAAGATCCAAGCTATTTCGGTCAGCCCAACGAATAGCGGTTCAACCGGGGCGGCCGTTCACCATCGTTCTGAATAGCCTTGTTTGCTGCGCTACCGCTGACGGGGTGCAGCCGCTGTTAGGCCGCTCAGTCTTCAAGGAGTCTTTAGAAGGCCGTCAACCCGCGCAAGGCGGCGGGCCCCAGGGATACCTGGCAACTCGCTGTACTTGCCGGTACGACGGCCGGCTTCTAACCATTCCTGAATGCGGCGATCGGCACTCATGTCCGCGACATATAGACTCACGGCGAATTGCTTAGTTCGGCCATCCTCAAAGATGTCTACGCACCACTTGTTGGCTTCGTCCGGCAGCACTTTGGTCTCTTTTGGCCAGACGAGATTGCCAACTTCCACGGCCAACCACAGATTCAAGCCTGGTTGCAGACCGGTCACAACACCAGAGCACCGGATCGTATCGCCAACGGCTTCATTCCGTTGCGGTTCGTTGAAACTGCCGGTGACCTTGTCGTAGGTTTCGTTTCGGGCTGCTGAATTGAAATGGACGTTGAGGAATGTTTTCAGACTTTCGATTAAGGTCTCGACGCCATTGGGATCGTAAGGGATGTAGTCGAAATGCTTGATATCGGACGGGATGTCTTTATCCGACCGCGTGATGAGTATGACCTTTTTGCCGACGGTGTGGGCCATGCCGATCTCGTAGAAGACATTCGGGTTTCGGTCCCCACTATGTTGAGTATGGTCCGCCCAACAATTATGAGGTTGATCCGCATAAAATGCGCAATTGCGTTTTTCTACCCGTATAACAAGCCGTTGCGGCGGCGCTGGCTGATGCCGAGCAGCAGCTGGAGCGCTTCTCTGAGCGTTGGGATACCAGCATCTATTCCCATGTTTTGTTCTTGAAGCCGAGACTTGTGGCGTTTTCGGAGACGTCTCGTTTGATTTGATCGGAGACGCCTTCAGGGAAATCGGCGGTGATTTCTACACTAACTTTTACGTTCGCCTGGGAGTCGCTGGACAGAACGCTAATGATCAAGAAGATCTATGACGCGATAGCCTGAAACCGGCAATCTCAGAAATCAGACGAAGGCCATTTGCCAGCCCCGGCAAGTGGTTTTTTAGTTTTGAAAGGAGGTGATCCACCAATGGCCTAACCATGGCAAAGAACCTGAACCATCATCTATACCAAAAGCCAACAAGCGGTGTCTGGTATTTTCAGAAAAAAGTGAGGGGCCTGAAGAAGTTCTATAAACTGTCGCTCGAAACCAAATCCGTTGTCGATGCGAGACGTAAGCGTGATGAACTCCTGAAACAGATTCAAATCCATGGACGAATTCCGAAAGAGGAACCCGTTGCTGTTTCAGAAAGTATGCTTTTTGGAGAAGTGGCTCAAAGGTGGTCCGAAATCATTAAGACGCGCATTGAAGACACAACGTTTGCCAATTACCGGAAGATCATGAACAAGCACGTTCTACCAGCCTTTGGAAACACGCCGATCGCGGACATCACGAGCCTCGACATCGAGACCTTCATCAGTAAGTTGAACGTCAGAAGCAAGACCAAGCTGAACATCCTGACGCCTTTTCGGCTTGTCATGAAGTTTGGCAAGAAACACGGCATCATCCGCTCAAATCCGTTCGCCGACGTGGACCCGATTAAGAGTTCGAAAAGCCGGCCGGCCGGAGTCCTTTCTCTTGATGAAATCAGGCGTTTTCTCGAAGTCCTGATGGTGATAGGCTGGAAGGTGCTTGGAATTCTACCACCTTTCTATCACCCTTAAAGGATGCTGATTTTCAAGTGTCTGAAAAAACAGGATAAAAATGGTGGA
>JBFYWS010000473.1:0-6763 GCA_041310935.1 Desulfobacteraceae bacterium
GTCGAGCGCGTCCTGCTCGACTCCCCGTTCTACAAAACCGCCAAGGCCTACATCCTCTACCGGGAGCAACACGCCCAGATCCGCAAGATCACCACCCGGGCCAATGTCGACCTGGTGAACCACTACATCGAGAAGCTCGACTGGAAGATCCGCGAAAACAGCAACATGAGCTACTCCCTGCAGGGGCTCAACAACTACATCTCCTCCGAGGTGACCTCCGAGTACTGGCTGAACTCCATCTACCCGCCCGAGATCCGGGTGGCTCACGCCGAAGGCGATGTCCACGTCCACGACCTCAACCTGCTTTCGGTCTACTGCGTCGGCTGGGACCTGATGGACCTGCTGCGCCAGGGGTTCAAGGGCGTCGAGGGCAAGGTCGAAAGCTCGCCGCCCCGGCACCTGCGCAGCGCCCTGGGGCAGGTCGTCAATTTCTTCTACACCCTCCAGGGGGAGGCTGCCGGGGCCCAGGCCATCTCCAACTTCGATACCCTGCTTGCCCCGTTCGTGCGCGCTGACCGCCTCGAGTACAAGGAGGTCAAGCAGGCCCTGCAGGAGTTCATCTTCAATATCAACATCCCGACCCGGGTGGGGTTCCAGACGCCGTTCACCAACATCACCATGGATCTCACCGTGCCGTCGACTCTCAGGGACCACCCCGTCGTGGTCGGGGGCCGGGAGCAGCCGGAGACCTACGGCGAATTCCAGCCCGAAATGGATGCGATCAACCGGGCCTTCGCCGAGGTCATGATGGAGGGGGATGCCAAGGGCCGGGTGTTCACCTTCCCGATCCCGACCTACAACCTCACGGCGGACTTCGACTGGGACAACCCCAACCTGGAGCCCCTCTGGCGAATGACAGGCAAATACGGCATTCCCTATTTTTCCAATTTCATCAACTCGGACTTGTCCCCGGAGGATGCGCGCTCCATGTGCTGCCGGCTGCGGCTGGACAACCGGGAACTGCTCAAGCGCGGCGGCGGCCTGTTCGGGGCGAACCCGCTTACCGGCTCGGTCGGGGTGGTGACCATCAACCTGCCGCGCATCGGCTACCTGAGCGACGGCGAGGCGGATTTCTTCGCCAAGCTCGGCAAATGGGTGCATCTGGCCGCCGAGAGCCTGATGATCAAGCGCAAGGTGCTCGAGCAGTTCACCGACAAGAACCTCTATCCCTACTCCAAGTTCTACCTGCGTGAAATCAAGAACCACTCCGGCGTATACTGGAAGAACCACTTCTCGACGATCGGCATCATCGGCATGAACGAGGCCTGTCTCAACTTCCTGGGACGGGACATCACCACCGCGGACGGGCAGGGCTTCGCCCTGCGCGTGATGGATTTTCTGCGTGAGACCATCGCCGGGCTCCAGGAGGAAAGCGGGGCGCTGTTCAACCTGGAGGCGACTCCGGGCGAAGGCACCTCCTTTCGGCTGGCCATGCTGGACAAGAAAAAATTCCCGGACATCATCAGCGCCAATGAATCCGATGCGAGCAACCGGAGCGCCTCCCCGTATTACACCAACTCCAGCCAGCTTCCGGTGGGGTTCACCGATGATCTGTTCGAGACGTTGAGGCTTCAGGACGAGCTGCAGTCCAAGTACACCGGCGGCACGGTCCTGCACGTTTTTCTGGGCGAGCAGGTCAAGGACACTACCGTCATCAAGGCCCTGGTCCGCAAGATCGCCGCCAACTACCGGCTGCCCTATTTCACCCTCACGCCGACCTTCAGCATCTGCCCCACCCACGGCTACCTGGACGGGGAGCAGCCTTGCTGCAGCCGCTGCAGCGAGACGACCGAGGCATACTCCCGCGTGGTCGGCTATCTGCGGCCGGTTGAGCAATTGAACATCGGCAAGCAGGCGGAGTTTGGGGACCGGAAAAACCTTAAGATCGCATCCTGAAATTCTGGTACAGCGTGCTTCTGGCCGAGGGTGCTGTTTGAAATTATGAAGCATGAAATCCAACATCCGAAACAAACCCGAAAGACCCAAATTGGATCCGGCGTGTCCGGATTGGGCGTATGAGAATCGGCGGCCTTCAAAAACACTCCTTCATCGACTACCCCGGCAAGATCAGTTGCGTCCTGTTTCTGGCGGGCTGCAATTTCAGCTGCCCGTACTGCCACAACCCGCAGTTGGTCGGCTCCCCCGGCGTTGCGGGGGAACCGCTCACGATCGAGGATTTCCTCGCGTTCCTATCAGAGCGCCGGGGGCTGCTGGAGGGGGTCGTCATTTCGGGGGGGGAACCCACGCTGCACCGCGATCTGCCGGACCTCTGCCGCCGCATCAAGCACATGGGCTATGCCGTGAAGATGGACACCAACGGCAGCCAGCCACAGATGCTGAGACGGCTCATCACCGAAAACCTCGTCGATTACCTGGCGATGGACATCAAAATGGAGCCGGACCGGTATGTCGGCGGTGTGACCTGCCAGTGCGACACCGGCGCCATCCTCGACAGCCTTGAGCTCCTGATGGCATCGGAAGTCGACCACGAGTTCCGAACCACCTGTGTGAAACCGCTGGTGACATCGGAGACCATTGAGTGCATTGCCCGCCTCATCCAGGGCAGCCGCCTGTATGCCCTCCAGCCGTTCAAAGCAAGCCGCCTGCTGCGACCGGACTATTTCAACGGGGCGGACCCGTCTTACTCCGAAGCTGAAATGGACGGGTTCCAGCGCATCGCCGCCGCCTGGGTTGAAACCTGCACCCGGCGTTGATCAAGACCGGCTGCGCATCCGGCCCGCGTCCCGCAAACCCAAAAAGCGCTTGTCTTCCGGAAATGAATCGTGTTAAGCGAACAAGCTGACGGGTACTGACCGATTCCGACGGGGTTACATAGGGCGGAGGCGGCCTTTCTGCGCAAGGGGAAGGGCCAGGACGGCGAAAAGGAGGAGGCGTCAATGGACAGCGGTGGCAAGTTTCTGACATTCACCTCGATCATCATCTTGGCGGTGATCCTGCAAGGGGTTCTGGTCATTGCCGAGCAGCGTGAAACTCCGGACAAGGCGGCCGTGGAGTTTGCCCGGGCGTACTTCTGGCTGGACTCGTCTATGGCGGACCGGCTCTGCAAGGAACTCGGCCCGAGTGAAGCGGCCAATGTGGTGGAGGGATTCCTGCAGCGCGTCGACCAGGAGGCGCGCTCCATGGGGTATGCTTTCGATTATATGAAGCAGGACCTCTACCAGGTCGAGACCCGGGTAAGCCTCAAGGAGGCCGACAAAGCCCAGGTGCGGCTGACGGCGACGCGCAAACGCGCCATCAATCCCGTTTTTGGAGCCGTGGCCGAGGTGTTCGATCTGGCCCAAGCGCACCGGGTGGAGGCGACCATCGACCTTGTTCGGGAAGACGATCGCTGGAAGGTCTGCGGCCATCCGTTCGCTTTGACCGAAAGCTGATCTGTTTCCCGTGGTTCCTTTGGAAAGTGCCGGTTTCACGCCCCCGAAATCGGCACTTTTTTTATGAGCGGTTTTACAGCTGCCCGGGAAGGATACCGGACCTGAAACCGCGCGAAGGTCTGAGGGGGCCGGCAGACCGCCCATGGCCGATGTGACCAGCCTGTATATGCGCTTGCGCGAGCGGGCGCGGCAGATCGTGTCGCGGCTGCCCCCGCCTGATTTTTACCGCGCCGAAAATGCCGCGGTGAGCCTCTCCGAGTCCCTCTTCGAACGCACCCCTCTCGTCGTCGATGTGCGCCAGTCGGTTGCGGCCCTTCTGGAGGACGACTTCGGCCACGGGTGGCTGCATGCCAGAAAGGTGGCCGTCGATGCCGGCGCGCTGATGCACGTCGAAGGCCAGGCGGCCGGCTATTCCGGGGAGTTCCTGCGGCGGCGGACCTGTCTGGTCCACTGTGCGGGGCTGCTGCACGACATCCGGCGCAAGCGGCCCGAGCATGCCGAGCAGGGGGCGGCCTGCGCGCGCGGGCTGATGTTCGGGCAGGACTTCTCGCCTGCGGAAATCGAAGACATCTGCATTGCCATCCGCAACCACGAGGCCTTCAAAACCGCCCTGAGTGTCGATACGCGGGAAGGCGCGCTTTTGTCCGATTGCCTCTACGACGCCGACAAGTTCCGGTGGGGGCCGGATAATTTCAGCGACACCCTGTGGGCCATGGCCGCCTTCGTCCGGCCGCCGCTGTCGGAGTTTCTGCGTCGCTACCCGAGCGGTATGGAGCGCCTGGCCCGGATCAAGACCTCGTTCCGCACGGCGACCGGTAGGAAATACGGCCCCCAGTTCATCGATCTGGGCATCGCCATCGGGGAGGAGCTCTACCGCGTGATCACGGCCGAATTTGCTTCCGAGATCTGAACGCACCGCGCGCATCTACTTTCGTGTTTGACAGTTCCCCCGCTGTTCTTCTATACTCCGGTGCGCTGTGCCAATAGATCGTTGCCGGTTTCCAACCCTCACCGCGAAAAGGAGATGACCATGACCCCGCAAGGATGGCTCACCCCCCACTGGCCCGAAGGTGTCCCGCTTTCAGTCTCCGGGTTTGACAAACCTCTTTTCTCCATACTGGACGACGCGGCCCGGGCCTATCCCGACAACGTCTACACCATTTTCAGCGATGCCACCCGGACCTTCGCGCAGGTCAAGGACACCGCCGACCGGATTGCCCATTTCCTGCATGCGCGGGGAATCCGAAAGGGCGACCGCGTGGCCGTTTTTCTTCCGAACCTGCCGCACTATCCGCCTATTTATTTCGGGATTATCAAGGCCGGCGCCATCTGCGTGACCTGCAACCCCCTCTACACCGCCAAGGAACTCAACTTCCAGCTCAAGGACTGCGGCGCCAAGGCCGTTTTCTGCATGGACCATCCGCATTTCTACCCCACCACGGTGAAGGCCGTCGATGCCACCGGCGTCGAGACGGTGGTCGTCTGCAGCGTCAAGTCGTACCTGCCCAAGCTCAAAGGGGTTATCGGCGGCCTGCTGGGGAAGATCCCCAAGGCCGGGAAATACGAGCCCGGCCATCTGTTTTTCGATGATGTGGTTGCCCAGGCCAAGCCCCAGCCGCCGGCGGTGGCCATCGACCCGTCCACGGATCTGGCGCTGATCGTCTACACCGGCGGCACGACGGGCATTCCCAAGGGTGCCGGTCTGACGCACACCAACTTCACCTACGAACTGGCCTGCATTAACGAATGGATCCGGCTGGCCCACGCAGAGGGCGCCCCACCGGAGCCCCAGCGCCAGGGCGGCTTTCACACCTACCTCGGCGTGCTGCCGTGGTACCACATCTTCGGGATGACCTGCGCCCTGCTCGCATCCTGTGGCAGCGGCAGTCGATTGATCTGCGTCCCCGACCCGCGGGCCGGCACCCCCCCGTTCACCGAGGTCCTCAAAATAGTTCAGAAATACCGGCCGACGCTGATGCCGGCGGTGCCAACCCTCTTCGTGGCGTTCATCAACCACGCCCATCTCGATCAATACGATCTGACCTCCTTCATGGGCTGCTTTTCCGGAGGGGCGCCGCTGCCCCCCGAGGTGTGCCGGCGGTTCGAGGAAAAAACCGGCGCTGTCATATTCGAAGGGTACGGCTTGAGCGAAACCGCTCCGATAGCGGCCGCCAACCCCACCAACACCCGGCAGCGCAAGATCGGCAGCGTCGGGTTCCCGCTTCCGGGTACGGACGTCAAAATAGTGGATCTCGTGAACGGCCAGCAGGAGTTGGCCCGGGGCGAGGACGGCGAGATCGCCGTCTGCGGGCCTCAGGTGATGAAAGGGTACTGGAACCGGCCGGATGAAGACGATAAGGTTTTCCGCACGATCGACGGCCGGCGCTTTTTCCTGACCGGGGACATCGGGCACATCGACGAGGAGGGCTACATCCTCATCACGGACCGCAAGAAGGACTTGATCCTGGTGGGCGGGTTCAACGTCTACCCCCGTGACGTCGAGGACATCCTCTTCCAGCACCCCAAGGTGGCGATCGCGGCCGTGGTGGGCGTTCCCGATTCCAAGAGCGGAGAGGCGGTCAAAGCCTTCATCCAGCTCAAGCCCGGCGAAACCGCCACCATCGAGGAGATCCAGGAGTTCTGCAAACAGAACATGGCCGGGTACAAGCGGCCTCGGCACATCGAGTTCCGCGAAACACTCCCGGTGTCCAACGTGGGCAAGGTGCTGCGCCGGGTGCTGCGGGACGAGACCCGCGGCAAATCCGCGTGATTGAACCATCCCCGGAGCGGCAGGCTGCGGCACGCCCGCCCGCTCCGGAGTGAAAGGAGCCGACCGGCAGCATGATCAACGCGATCCAGCATTGGACCCAGCGGCATCCTTACACTCTCACCGGCCTGCTGTTTTTGGCGATGGTGCTGTTTGGCCGGACCGCGCTGGGGTGGGGGGAGAGACAGCTCGGTTTTTTACTGCTGATTTATTTCATCGTTGCCCTGGGGATCCGGTTGGACGAGATTTCGCGCACACTCGGCGGCGGCAGCGGCAATCTTCCCGCGGCAGCCGGCGACTCCGATACCGTTATCGCCCACTTGAGGGAGATCAAGGAGCTGCTGGGCCGCATCGATTCAAAGTTGCAACGGCCGGCGTCGGATGACGACCCAGGGCAGCGACCTTAGCCTACCCTCCTGCTTGTCATCGAATACGGAGAGCCCGCGCGGGTGTGAACTTTGCGGCGTGTTTCACCGGCTGGCCGACTCCAACCGCGCCACGGGGTCTCCGAAGCTGCAGGGCATCATGGCCGCACACTTGCCGCAGACGTGGGTGCTTTCCGGCAGGTCCGAGAAATACTCGAGGCCGGCGCGGTTTTCCCTGA
>JBFYWS010000481.1:0-15366 GCA_041310935.1 Desulfobacteraceae bacterium
TAGATCGAACCTGAGCTTTCGGGTGCATTTTTGTAACCACTCAGGTGGCGAGGGTTCAAGGGTTCGGGGTTCAGGAAAGAAGCAGTTGCCGGGGTCTGATGGCCGCCATCCCGATTCTTACATGCCGGAGGAGGTCGAGGATTACGGCGCCTGTCCTCGTAGGTTCCTGAACCCTTGAACCCTGAGTCGTCACGGATTCCGTACGATAAGACACAACCTAAGGAGGGTCCTCCATGGACAAGAACCTGTTGACGCTGATCGACACGGCCATCCACCGCGAAGAAGATGCCTATGCCTTTTACATGGCCATTCACGGCCGGGTACTGGACGCCGGGGTGAAGGACGCCATTCAGTGGATCGCCGCGGAGGAGCAGAAGCACCGGGCGTTTCTGGTCAAGTACCGGGAGGGCGGTCACGGGCAGGGCGAGCTGCGGTTGAGCGATGTGGTGTACTACAAGATTGCCGAGCACCAGGCGGAGCCGGCGGTTTCAGTGGACATGAGCAGTTCGGAGGTTTACCTCGTGGCCGCCCACCGCGAAGCACGCTCGCACCTGTTTTATGCCGAGTTGGCCAACCAGCACCCGGCCGGGGACGTGCGGGACATGCTGCTTAAAATGGCCAACGAGGAATTGAAGCACAAGGAGAAGATGGAATACCTTTATACCAACACCACGTTTCCCCAAACCTCCGGTGGCTGAACGCCGGCGATAAAAACAGCCAGCATCAATCCCTGCGTCTTAATCCTGACGGGGTACCCACCCCGTGGTGGGAATAAACGCCGTGCCCCCTGAGCCCTCGCCGGCCGAATGCGCCGGTGGCGGACCTACTTCGCGGGCGTCACCGGGATGATCGTCACGGGCACGGGCGAGTTCTTCAGCACCTTTTCCGTCACGCTGCCGAAACGGAAGTGGCCTTTCTCGCCGTGGCTGGCCATGACCACGATGTCCACCTTTTCCGCGGCGATCAGCTTCAGGATTTCCTGGGCCGGGTCGCCCACGGCCACGTGCTTGATGTACAGCGGGCAGCTATCCAGGTATTTCTCACATATCTGGCCAAGGCGTTTGGTGGCGGTTTTGCCGGCGTGCTGCATGAGTTCCTTCACGCGTTTTTCCTCGAACGCCCCGTACCAGCCGTCGTGGTGGGCCACGTCCTCGATGACGTAGAGCACATGGATCTCCGCCCCATACCGCTCGGTGAGCGACTTGACGTGGGGTAACGCTTTTTCAGCGATGCTGGAAAAATCCGTCGGCCACAGGATCTTATTCACTTCCATGGGGGGACCTCCTTTTTGCGGTGAGCGATTTTTTTAACCGTTTCGTAAACCCGATGAACTCGTAAGAAGTCATCCGAATCGATGGCTTTGCAAAGAGGCCAAGTTCAAGGCGCGCGAGTCGCGTGGAGTGAGGCGTACTTAAAGTACGCCGCAGCGACAATCCGCCGCAGGCGGAAAATTGGACTATTTACGAAGCCATCAAAACTAACTATCGCGCTGCCGTTGTAAAGGCACGGCGCATTCACCCGGCCGATCGTCCGGCTCACCTGCCGATCCGGCACTCGCCGCAGCCGCAGACCGGGCACTCGGCACCGGGTCGATCCTCCGCTGCCGCGGCACCGGTATGGGTCAACCGGTCGACAAAGACTTTGAACGCGTGACCGCACTCCTTGCAAAGCGCATCCACATCATCCCGGTCGCTCTTCTCGTCGTTCATGGCGTACCACCTCCGTTGCACCTCCCGGCGTTTGACCCGCCGGTGATGTCGTTGCACGCAGCACCCCAAAAAAAATCCCGCGGGGGAGGCCCCCGCGGGATAATGGTCAGGGCCGGGCGCGCCTGTTATTTTTTCTTGTCATCCTTGACCTCTTCGAAGTCCGCGTCCACCACGTCCTCCTCGGGCTTGGAGGCCTTGGCACCTTCCGCAGCACCCGGGCCCGCGCCGTCTTTCTGGCCGTCGGCCTGGGAGGCCTGCTGGTACATGGCCTCGGCCAGCTTGTGGGAGGCACTGGTGAGCTCTTCGCTCAAGCGGCGGATTTCGTCCTTGTCGTCGCCCTCCATGGCCTTGCGCAGCTTGTCGGTAGCCTCCTGGATCTTGGTCTTGGTGGCTGCATCCACCTTCTCGCCCAGGTCCTTGATAGAGCGCTCCGTGGAGTAGATGAGCGTGTCGGCGTGGTTGCGCGCGTCCACCAGCTCGCGCTTCTTGTGGTCGTCCTCGGCATGCGCTTCGGCGTCCTTGACCAGCCGATCGATTTCATCCTTGGTCAGGCCGGAGGAGGCCGTGATCTGAATGGACTGCTCCTTGTTGGTGGCCTTGTCCTTGGCCGACACGTTCACGATGCCGTTGGCATCGATGTCGAAGGTGACCTCGACCTGCGGGACCCCCCGTGGCGCCGGGGGAATGCCGACAAGCTCAAAACGGCCCAGCGTCTTGTTGTTGGCGGCCATCTCGCGCTCCCCTTGGAGCACGTGGATCGACACCGCCGGCTGGCTGTCCGTGGCGGTGGAGAAGACCTGGCTTTTACGCGTGGGGATGGTGGTGTTCTTTTCGATGAGCTTGGTCATGACGCCCCCCAGGGTCTCGATGCCGAGGGACAGCGGCGTCACGTCGAGCAGCAGCACGTCCTTGACGTCGCCCTTCAGCACCGCACCCTGAATGGCCGCACCCACGGCCACGACCTCGTCGGGGTTGACCCCCTTGTGGGGTTCCTTGCCGAAGATCCGCCGCACCCGTTCCTGCACAGAGGGCATGCGCGTCATCCCGCCCACCAGGATCACCTCGTGGATCTCCCGCGGGCTCAGGCCCGCGTCCTTCATGCAGGTCCGGCAGGGCTCCTCCAGCTTGTCCAGCAGTTCGGAGACCAACCCCTCCAGCTTGGCGCGGGTGATCTTCAGGTTCAGGTGTTTGGGACCGCTCGCGTCGGCCGTGATGAACGGCAGGTTGATGTCGGTCTCCATCGACGTGGACAGTTCAATCTTGGCCTTTTCCGCGGCTTCCTTCAGGCGCTGCAGCGCCATCTTGTCGTTGCGCAGATCGATGCCCTGGTCCTTCTTGAACTCGTCCGCCAGGTAGCTGATGAGCCGCATGTCGAAGTCGTCGCCGCCCAGGTGGGTGTCGCCGTTCGTGGCCTTCACCTCGAAGACGCCCTCGCCGATTTCGAGCACGGAGATGTCGAAGGTGCCGCCGCCCAGGTCGAACACCGCGATCTTCTCTTCGCGCTTCTTGTCCATGCCGTACGCCAGGGCCGCCGCGGTCGGCTCGTTGATGATCCGCAGCACGTTCAGGCCCGCAATCTTGCCGGCGTCCTTGGTGGCCTGCCGCTGGCTGTCGTCGAAGTAGGCCGGTACCGTAATGACCGCGTCGGTCACCGTTTCACCCAGGTAGTCCTCGGCGTACTTCTTGATGAAGGCCAGGATGAACGAGGAGATCTCCGCCGGGCTGAACTGCTTGCCGCGGATGGAGATGTGGGCATCCCCGTTGGACGCCTGGTCGATTCGGTAGGGCAGCACTTTCTTGTCGTACTGTATTTCCTTGGAGGAGAACTTTCGGCCGATCAGCCGCTTGACGCCAAACACGGTGTTCTCCGGGTTGGTGATCGACTGGCGCTTGGCGATCTGTCCGACGAGACGCTCCCCGTTCTCGGTGAAGGCCACTACGGAAGGGGTGGTTCGCCCGCCTTCCGGGTTGGTGATGACCTTTGGGTCGCCCGCTTCCATGATCGCGACGCAGGAATTGGTGGTCC
This sequence comes from Desulfobacteraceae bacterium, assembly GCA_041310935.1. Taxonomy (GTDB): domain Bacteria; phylum Desulfobacterota; class Desulfobacteria; order Desulfobacterales; family SpSt-501; genus SpSt-501. The sequence continues at coordinate 3,736 of JBFYWS010000481.1, forward strand.
CAAGATCGATTCCGATAACCTTCGACATACCCTTTACCCTCCTTGATTCTTGCGATTCAAATGTATTTTGGCGATTTTTTGACCGGTGCCACTGAACCGGGTTGTGCTAATCTGATTGCCGTGTCGCATCCCGGGGGGCGGTCACCACCACCAGCGCCGGCCTCAGCAGCCGGCCGCCGATCACGTATCCCCTCTGCATCTCGCGCAGCACGGTGTTTTCCGGTAGCTCACCGGACTCCTCGCGCAGGATCGCCTCGTGGAATTCCGGGTTGAAGGGCTTTCCCACGGCCTCGATGGGCATCACGTTGAATTTCTCGAAGATGCGCAGCAGTTCCTTGAGGGTCAGGCTCAGGCCTTCGGTCAGGTTTTTGTCCGGTGCGGAGTTGGAAGCCGCCGCCTGGATAGCGAGCTCGATGTGATCCACAGCCGAAAGCATTTCTTTCAGAAGGGATTGAACGGCATACTTGCGGAAATCGTCCATCTCCCGAGCCGTGCGTTTCCGGTAGTTTTCGAATTCGGCGGACACCCGCAGCAGCTTGTCGTGGGTTTCGTCGTATTCCTTCTCCTTGGCGGCAAGCCTGTTTTCCATTTGCCGCATGCGTTCTTCTTCGGCGGTCAGTTCATGGGGCTCTCCAGAATTGTCCGCCGCTGCTGCTTCCGCGGGTGCCGCACCAGCGGCCACCGGGTTGTCGTCCGTTTCGGTCACGATTTTGATCCGCTTGGTTTCAGGCATGATTGAACGATCTCCAGTTCCACCCATCATTTCGTCGTGAAACATAAGGCAGTCTGCCCGTCTGTCAAGAAAAAGAGATCAGGCTTTTTACCGGGATAATTAGGCGTTTACTGAGGAGATGGGGGATCCCGCCGATGGGGGATTCACTTACGCCAAGGGCCCCAGAAAGGGCCCCCGGAACACCGGCAACCGGTAACGGAGCACGACACAGCCTGCGTCACTTATCGCTGCTTCCTTCCGGATCTGACGAGGTTCGTGACCGTCTGTTGCGTGGCGACCGGCCGGGGTGGCTCCGGGAGCCCTTGCTGGGACCCTTGGCCTGGCATGCGCAGTCTGTAAGAGCCTGGTATTGAAGCTGTGCGTGCAGGCAGCCGTCGGCTGTCTGGAGTTGCACCTTCCGAGACTACCATACTCCATTGGCTCTTTTTTTCAAGGGGAAAGGTTGGCGTGCGCGCGCGCCCGGCAACCTTTGCACGGGTTGACTTGTGAACGGGGGTAACATAGGTATCTAGTATGACCAGGCAGGAATCGAGCAACTTCGGCCGGTTGGACCGTCTCGTGGACGAGGCCTTGACGAAGTTCGGGCTCATCGCGGAAGGTGACTCCGTTCTCGTCGGGGTTTCCGGAGGCCCGGACTCGGTCGCGCTGCTGCACCTGCTGCGGGACCGGGCGCCGGCCCGCCGCCTGCATCTTGGTATCGCCCATCTCAACCATCAGCTGCGCGACGGCGCCGACCGGGATGAGGAATTCGTCCGGCAGCTGGCGGCAGCCCTGGGGCTGCCGTTTCATGGGCACCGGGCCGACGTCCGGGCCTGGCAGGTGCGTCATCGGCTCTCCCTCGAAGAGGCGGCCCGGCAGGTCCGTTACGCATTTTTTGAGGCGGTATGTGCGGCCAACGGTTACGCGAAGATCGCCCTTGGCCATCATGCGGACGACAATGCCGAGACACTGCTGCTGCATCTGCTGCGCGGCAGCGGGCGGCTGGGACTCGCCGGCATCCCGGCCATCCGCGGTGGGGTCACCATCCGGCCCCTGATCTTCGCCACCCGCTCCGACATCGCGGATTACCTTCAAACCCGGAAAATTCCGTACGTGAGTGATCCCACGAACACGGACGGTGCCTTTTTTCGCAACCGAATCCGTCACCGGCTGATTCCGGACCTGGAACGCGACTACCAACCGGGGATGCGGGCCATTCTCAGCCGCACCGCCCTCATCCTGAGGGCCGAGGAAGAGTGGCTCGACAGCTTGGTCGAGTCGATTTACGGAAGCCTGCTCACGGCCGACGGAGAGGGCCGTGTCGGCCTCTCGGCGCCCGTGCTCGGCCGGTTGCCGATTGCCGCCGCCCGCCGGGTCGTCCGCAAGGCGCTCATCCAGGTCAAGCATGATCTGCGCCGAGTCGCCTTCGCCCATGTGGAGCAGGTGCTCGAGCTGGCGAGGCGCGCAACCGACGCCGGTCCCCTGCACCTGCCGGGTCGCATCCATGTCTGTCGCCAGAGGGACGAGATCATTCTCGCGCGGGCGGAAGGCGCTGGGGGCCGGTCACTGCCGGATGAAACGCCGCACGACTTCGAGTACCACCTGGCCGGCTGCGGTGACCTGACGATCCTGGAGACCGGGGATTGCATCCGCCTGTCCGAGGTGGCCGTCGCCGCGGTCCCGGAGCTTGCCGGCCGCAGCCCGCAGACGGCCTATATGGACATGGCGGCCGTCGAATTTCCCGTGACGGTCCGCAATTTCCGTCCGGGAGACCGGTTTTCGCCCTTGGGCATGGCCGGCACCCAGAAGCTCAAAAAATACTTCATCGACCACAAGGTCCACCGGGCAGAGCGTCGCCGCTGCCCGCTGCTCATCAGCCGTGGCCAACTCTTGTGGATCGCCGGCCACCGCCTGGACCACCGGGTCGGCTTGAGTCGGCAGACACGCCGGGTGCTCAAGGCGGAGCTCTTTCTTGCTAAACGGTAGGAAGTGATTACCATCGCCTGCCTTGCCAGGGTGTTGAAAAACCGCGCTTGAGACCGTGATCCGGCGTTGTGCGGCTTTCATAGATGCTCACATGCAAGGGGATGCGCTATGCCGTTGCCCAACTTGGCACTTGAATTTTTAAGCCAGATACGAAATACTCGACCTGTTATGCCCTATGGCGATCGTCTCTTACAAATGTAATTCTATGCAAAATGGCTTTAAATTTTTTCGAATTTCGAATTTGGTTCCGGCGTGTCCGGGTTGGGAGGTAATCGGTTTTGAACCCGTTCTATAAGAATATGGCGTTATGGCTGGTCATCACCCTCATGATGGTCATGCTTTACAACATCTTCAGCCAGCAGCACCTCACCGAATCCGGCATGAATTATTCGCAGTTTCTGTCCATGGTGAACGACGACCGGGTGGCGGAGGTCGTCATCCAAGGCCGGGAGCTGCTCGTGACCGATGTCAACCGCGCCCGCTACAAGGTCTACGCCCCGTCGGACCCCGAGCTGATGCCCCTGCTGCGGCAGAAAAAGGTGGTGATCAGCGCCAAGCCCGAAGCCGATTCCCCCTGGTACATGACGCTGCTGGTGTCGTGGTTCCCGATGCTGGTGCTGATCGGCGTGTGGGTTTTCTTCATGCGCCAGATGCAGTCCGGCGGCGGCAAGGCCATGTCCTTCGGCAAAAGCCGCGCCCGGCTGATGTCGGACACCTCGGAGAAGGTCACCTTCGCCGACGTGGCCGGCATCGATGAGGCCAAGGAGGAGCTGGAGGAGATCGTCGACTTTCTGAAAGACCCCAAAAAATTCACCCGCCTGGGCGGCCGGATCCCCAAGGGGGTGCTGTTGATGGGCCCGCCGGGAACGGGCAAAACCCTGCTCGCCCGCGCGATCGCGGGCGAGGCGGCTGTGCCCTTCTTCAGCATCAGCGGTTCGGACTTCGTGGAGATGTTTGTCGGCGTCGGTGCCTCCCGCGTGCGGGACCTGTTCGTGCAGGGCAAGAAGAACGCACCGTGCATCATCTTCATCGACGAGATCGACGCTGTCGGCCGGCACCGCGGCGCGGGCCTCGGCGGCGGGCACGACGAACGTGAACAGACCCTGAACCAGTTGCTGGTCGAAATGGACGGCTTCGAGTCCAACGAGGGCGTCATTCTGATCTCGGCCACCAACCGCCCCGACGTGCTCGACCCGGCGCTGATGCGTCCCGGGCGGTTCGATCGCCAGGTCGTGGTCTCGCTTCCGGACATCAAAGGCCGCGAGAAGATCCTGAAGGTTCACATGCGCCGGACGCCCGTCTCCCAGGACGTGAGAGCCCTGACGCTGGCCAAGGGCACCCCCGGGTTTTCCGGGGCCGATCTCGAAAATCTGGTGAACGAGGCGGCCCTGCTGGCCGCCAAGCGCGGAAAAGATCACGTCGACATGTGTGACTTCGAGGACTCCAAGGACAAGGTCTACATGGGCCTCGAGCGCAAGTCCAAGGTGATCAAGGAGGAGGACCGCAAGGTGACGGCCTACCACGAGGGCGGCCACGCCCTGGTGGCGCGCTTCCTGCCGGAAACCGATGCCGTCAACAAGGTGACCATCATCCCCCGCGGCCGGGCGGCCGGCGTCACATGGTTCCTGCCCGAGGAGAGGGACTTCAAGTTCCGCGACCAGCTCGAAAGCGAACTGTCAGTGGCGTACGGCGGCCGCGTGGCCGAGGAAGTCGTCTTCAATCGCATCAGCACCGGCGCGGCCAACGACATCAAGATGGCCACCGCTCTGGCCGAACAGATGGTGCGCCGCTGGGGCATGAGCGACACCCTTGGGCCGCTCAACTACTCCAAGGGCGAGGAGATGGTTTTCCTGGGGCGCGAAATCGTCCAGCACCGCGATTATTCTGATGCCACGGCCCAGAAGATCGATGACGAGATCACCCGGCTGATCAAGGCCTGCTATGAGCGCGCCCGCGGCGTACTCCTGGAGAACCTGGACATTCTGCACAAGCTGGCCGACATCCTGCTCGAAAAGGAAACCCTCATGGGCAAGGAGCTGGACGAACTCATTCTGTCCATGCGTCCGGGCATCCAGCTGCTCTCAAAGAAGATCGAGGCCGACGAAGAACCGCCACCTGCGCACCAGGAGCCGCCCCCCCAGGAGGATCCCAAACCGGGACGGGTAGCCTGATGCTCCCCCGGAAGGCCTACCGGCTCGAATGGGGCCGACATGTCCTCGAGTTGGGCCGCCGGACCTGCATCATGGGGATCCTGAACGTGACGCCGGACTCGTTTTCGGACGGCGGTCTCTTTTTGGACCCGGCGACGGCTGTGGCGCACGGCGTGAGGCTGGCGGACGAGGGGGCGGACATCATCGATATCGGCGGGGAGTCGACCCGGCCCTTTTCCGAGCCGCTGACGGCCGAGGAGGAAATCCGGCGTGTGGTGCCGGTGATTGCCGAACTGGCGCAGCGGGTGTCGGCGCCCATCAGCATCGACACCACCAAGAGCGTCGTCGCACGGCGGGCGCTCGAGGCGGGCGCGGCCATGGTGAACGACATCTCGGCACTCCGGTGCGACCCGGCCGTGGCGGCCGTGGCGGCGGAGTTCGGGGCGCCTCTCTTTCTGATGCACATGCAGGGCGAGCCCCGGACCATGCAAGTCGCCCCCGGCTATGATGACCTGGTCGGCGAGATCCGAGATTTTTTGCAGGCCGCCGCCGCCGCGGCTGAGGCGCAGGGAATTCCGCAGTCGATGCTCATCGCGGACCCGGGGATCGGTTTCGGAAAAACCCCGGCGCACAACCTGCAGTTGATCCATCACCTGGCTGAGTTTGCCGCCCTGGACATGCCCATCCTGGTCGGCCCCTCCCGGAAATCCTTCATCCGCCGGCTCGTCAAAAACCCTGGCGAGAACGACATCGCCCCGGACGCTCCGATGGTGGCGATCGGCACCCAGGCCGCGGTGGCGGCGGCAATCCTCAACGGCGCCCACATCGTGCGCGTGCACGATGTGGCAACTACCGTGGCGACGTGCAAGGTGGTGGATGCGATTGTGAACTCGTGAAGGTGGAAGGCGGAGGGGGGAAGGCGGAAGTCGGAAATCGGAAGGTGGAGGGTGGAAGTCGGAAGGCGGAAATAGAACGGTTGATCCCGGCGTCGAGCAGCGGCGCTTTCTTTACTCCCCCTTCCGCCTTCCCTCTTCCGAATTCTTTATCCACCCCAGAAACCCATTGATGCTGTTGCCCATGAAGTACCTCTCCCGCTTTTGCGCCGGTGGCGGGAATTGATCGATGGCTGACAGCAACGGGTCCTCGGCCAGCAGCCCCTCCATGCAGAGCTGAACCGCCGCGTCCCCGGTCGTCCCGCCGATGCGGTTCTCGATCCATCTCTCCCAGAACACCAATTGTTCGCGGTGACGGGTGAGCAGTTTGCCCCCATCTTCGATCATGCCGAAGTGGCCCACCACCATGCGCTCCGGCGTGCGCGCGATGAGGGCGTCGATGCTCCCGAGCGCTGCGTTCATGAAAAACCTCGGCGGGGTGGCCGGCCGCATGTATTCGAGGCCTCCGGCGAAGCGGTACCACACGCCGCAGGCCTCGCCGGCAAACAGGCAGGCCGGGGTCACGTAGCTGACATGATGCGGGGCATGGCCGGGCGTGATAAGCGCCGCGATGCCGTCCGCGGTGAAGCCCTGCGCCGGGACGAAGCGCTCCGGCGGAACAGGATCGAGCGGGCCGTAACCGTCGGCCACGGCACCCAAGACCTTCCGGGTGCCCTCCCACAGCTGGGTCGGGTCAACCAGATGGGGGATGCCCTTTTCGTGGCAGACGATCCGGGCTCGGGGGAACCTGGCCGAGACCTGACCGATCGCCCCGGCGTGGTCGAGGTGAATGTGGGTCAGAAGAATGTAGTCCAACCGCGTGACACCGAGCGTGTCCAGCGCGGCGAGAAGCTGATCGGCGGTGGAGGCGGGACCGACATCCACGAGAAACGACGGCCGCCCCCGGACGAGCCAGGCGCTGATAAAGTCCGCAAACCCCTCGATCGGCGGGGTGAGGGTGATCTGGTAAACGCCGTCTGCGACGGCGTTTAGTTGGGGTTCCAAATGAATGTCCTCCATTTGAAGGTCAACGCGTGCCGTTTCCGGATGGCGAAATAGTACCAGATGGGGGAATCACTTATCAAGCGGTTGCGTCGTGAGACCCGACGCGCAGGTATGAATCGATCGGGCGGCGGTTTTGCTGAAGTGTTTGTCTTGCTTTCCATTTTAGGCACTATAGGCATTTTAGGCACTATAGGCACTTGTTTTAACTCAGCCCCGGCCGGTCTCCTTGAGCTTCTCGCGGTAGGTCCGATAGAAAGACAGGTGGTCGGTCAGCCCGCGGTTCATGATCTTGCCGAAGTCGTTGATGTTCTTCGTGTTGATGATGTGGTTGACGCTTTTCATGAAGGCGGTCATGTTGTCCATCGTCCGGTGGCGGCTGGTGATCATGGCGACGAAGATGTTGCGGCGCACGGACATCCCGAGGCGTTCCAGGTAAATGAGGACCCCGTTGGCGTCCGGGTTGTCGGTGTCGAAATCCTCATCCACCACCACGATGTCGTAGACATGGTAGCGCATACGCTTGAGGGCATCGCGCGCGTTGTCAGCCACCGTGATCTGGTATTCCATCAGTTCGAGGGTGTCGGTGATGACTTTGCGCAGCAACGGGTGCTGCTCGCAGACCAGCGCCGTCTTGCCCTCCTCTTCGATGAAGTCAAACGGCCTGTCGATGGGGTTGTAGGCGCTGGTGTCGATTTCGTTCAAGGACACCTTGCCCTGGGGGGACGGGGCCTCGCTGTTGACCGTGAGGGGGGTGCGGCACTTCGGGCAGGGGAAGGTCGCTGCCTTGCCCGGCGGGATCTTGTCGTCGGCGATTTTGAACTTGCCTTGGCAGTTGCTGCAACTGATTTCCATAGTGCTGCTCCCCCAACCCGGACTAAATCATCTTGCTGTACGTGCGGTCGATTTCCAGCTTGCTGATATCGGTAGTCGCCTCTCCTCGCGCGCTTTTGATCATGTCGATCCCCCGGCCCACCGCTCCGCGGTGGGAGGCATAGGCCATGGCGGTTTCCTGGGTGATCTCACCCTGCTCATAGAGGCTCACGATGTGTTGATCGAAGGTGGTCATTCCGAAGGCGTTGCCGGCTTCCATGATGTCGTAGAACGTCTTGCCCTCGGCCTCGCCGTTGAGGATCGCGTCCTTGACCCGCAGGCTGGTGCCCAGAATTTCGAAGGTGGCGACTCGCCCGCCGCCTGTCTTGGGCAGCAGCCGCTGGCAGACGACATAGCGCAAAGAGTCCGCCATCCGGATGCGGATCTGCTGTTCGTCCTCATTGGGGAACATGCCCAGGATGCGGTTGATGGTGGAGCCGGCGTCGGTGGTGTGCAGGGTGGTCAGCACCAGGTGGCCGGTTTCCGCGGCGGAGAGCCCGATCTCCACCGTTTCCCGGTCGCGCATTTCGCCCACGAGGATCACCTTGGGGGCTTGGCGCAAGGCGGCCCGCAGGCCGTGGGCGTAGGTGTCGAAATCCATCCCGAGCTCGCGCTGGTTGAAGGTGGCCTTTTTGTGGGGGTGCTGGTACTCGACCGGGTCCTCCAGGGTGACGATGTGCACCGAGCGCCTTTCGTTGATCTCGTCCAGGATGGTGGCCAGGCTGGTGGTCTTGCCGGAGCCCGTGGCCCCGGTGACAAAGACGATCCCGTTTTTTTCCTTGGCGATCTGGTACATGGTCTTGGGCAGTCCGCGTTCCGCGATGGTCGGGATCTTGGACTCCAGCTTGCGGCAGACGATGGAGAAGTTGCCGCTCTGCGAGAAGATGTTCACCCGGAAGCGGGCCTTGCCGGGCAGGGTGTAGGAAAGATCGCATGAGCCGGTCGTGAGCATGGCCTCGGTCAGTCGGCGGTCCTGGTTGATGAGGTTGAGCGCGATTACCTCGGTCTGAAACGCCGTCAGCGGCTTGGTGTGGCCGCGGATTTCGACGGGGACGAGCTCGCCCGCGCTCTCCACCTGCATGGGTTTGCCGACGGTGAAGTTCAGGTCCGACACTTCACGGTGCGAGTCGAGCATCTTGACCAGGATGTGGTCTATTTCCTGCCTTTTCACTTCGACCTCTTTCCACGCTTCCGGCCGATGGTTTCACAGAACTTGCGATCGCCGGTGTGCGTCGCGTTTCAAGCCGATGTTTTTTAATGGTGATTCCGCATGGCAATGCGGAATCACGCGGGACTATGCTTCCGTGAAATCCACCGGCGCGCCCCTGAGCAGCGGCCGGAAGCGCGCCTTGTCGTTGGACTTGGCGTAGGCGTCGTCGGCGCTGATGATGCCGCGTTTGAACAGGTCCATGATCGAGTCGTCCAACAGCGTCATGCCGTATTTCTTGCCGGTCTGGATCATGGACGGGATCTGGTGGACCTTGGCTTCGCGGATCAGGTTGCGCACGCCCGGGGTGGCGATCATGATCTCGAGGGCCACGATCCGGCCGACCTTGTCGATGCGCTTGAAGAGCACCTGGGAGATGACCGCCCGCAGGCCTTCGGCCAGGGTGGAGCGGATCAGGGCCTGCTCCTGGGCGGGGAAGACCTCGATCACCCGGTCGACGGTCTTGCTCGCGCTGGAGGTGTGCAGGGTCGAGAACACGAGGTGGCCCGTGGTGGCCGCCTCGACTGCGAGCGAAATCGTCTCGAGGTCGCGCATTTCGCCTACTAGGATGATGTCCGGGTCCTCGCGCAGGGCGCCCCTCAGGGCGGCGGAGAAGGTCTTGGTGTGGAGACCGACCTCGCGCTGGTTGATGATGCACCCCTGGCTCTGGTGGACGAACTCGATCGGGTCCTCGACGGTGATAATGTGGTCCTTGCGGTTGCGGTTGGCCACATCGACGACGGAGGCGAGCGTGGTGGACTTGCCGCTTCCGGTGGGCCCCGTCACCAGGACCAGGCCGCGGGGCAGCATCGCCAGCTTGGATATCACCGCTGGCAGTTCGAGCTGCTCGGCCGTCATGATGGTGCTGGGGATCTCTCGGAACACGGCGCCCACACCGTTTTTCTGCATGAAGTAGTTGGCGCGGTAGCGGGCGAGCCCCGGGATTTCGTAGCCGTAGTCCACGTCCCCGGTTTCCTCGAAGACCTTGACCTTGTACTCCGGGGTGATTTCGTAGAGCATGGCCCGCAGGTCGTCGCTGGTCAGCACCTTGTATTTGACGCGCTCGATCTCCCCGCGGATGCGCAAAGCCGGCGGCTGGCCGGCCACGAGGTGGAGATCGGAGGCGCCTTGCTCGTGCATCAACTTGAAAAACGCATCAATTTTTGCCATGAAATCGTCCCGGTGGTGTGTGCGGTTGGTGGCGTGTTATCTTGCCTGTTTCAGCACTTTCAGCTTCTCGTCCTGCTCGTCCGTCGCCTGGATCTGTTCCTGGCCGAGGGTCAGCTGCCGGCGGTGGGCCTCGATGACGGAGCCGATCTCGACCTCGATCTGCACGCGCTGGCGTTTGAGCTTCGTGATGTGCTCCTGGAGCTGGGATAGCCGGCGCTGCGCCTGGTGCAGGAGTCTTTCAGCCTTGTTCTCCGCCTCGGCCACAATCAGGTCGGCCTGCTTTTCGGCGTTGACCTTCATCTGATCGAGAACCTTCTGGGAGTGCATCAGGGCGCGCTTGAAGGTGCCTTCCCGTTTACGGTGCTCCTCGATTTCGCCCCGCAGCTGCCTGACGTCGTCGGTCAGGCGGTGATGCTCCCGCTGCAGCTCTTCGAAGGCGGCGGCCGCCTGCTCGAGAAATGCATGCACCTCTTTGGGGTCGATCCCCCGAACTTTCGTCCGAAAACGCTGCTGCTGGATGTCCAGTGCAGTGAGCGCCATGACGCCTCCTTGTGAAACGGGTTACCGCAGGCCGGCAGCGAATTCATGCAGGCTGCCGACCACGAAGTTTTCCAGGAACATAATCGCCAAAAAAACGACGATCGGTGCCAGATCGATGCCGCCGAACACCACCGGCAGGCGCCGGCGGATCCGGGAGAGCACCGGCTCGGTCACGGTGTGGATGAACCGCACGATGGGGTTGTACGGATCGGGGCTTACCCACGACAAAACGGCGCGGGCGATGACCAGCCACATGTAGATGTTCAGCACGTAGTAAAGGATGCTGGCTACGGCGTTGACAAAGTTGCTTGTCAAAATGGACATGGCGACCCCGATCTCGAAAGCCGCTCATCACGACCGCCGGCCGGTCGCGCGGGCATCACCCCCCACACCATGGCGTGGAGCGCACTGCACCCTCGTCAATAGGCATATCGCCCGGCCGACGGCGGAACTTGAGCGGAAACGCGGAAAAGTGAACCGGATCGCGGGTTGACGGCCGGTTCGGTATAGACCTATAGATTACCATACTCTGCTGAAGTTGGCAAACTCAGGAAGGCGGAAATGGGAAGGCGGAAGAAGGAAGTGGGAAGGCGGAAGGCGCAGGGGGGGGGTAACGGCTCAGGTGTTTAGGCTGAAGGCTGAAGGCTGAAGGCTGTAAGACGTCTTACAAAATACGAATCAAGCCATGCAAGACTTTCTCGGTTTCTACGAGCTTTGGTTCAATCGCCAGCTCAAAGGACGACGTGTTGGGGGATCACGCCTGGTTCGTCCCTGAGAACCTTCAGCCTTCAGTCTGTCTACTTGAGCATTTACCCCCCGGCAATCATCGGGATGAGAAAGATCTGGGCGTTGTCCGGAATGCTTGTTCGGTCGAAGTTGGGGCGGGAGATAGAGTGATCGTTGACGCGCACCACGGGACAAGCGGCAGATTCGCCGCCGAGTTCCTTCAGCACGTCCGCCACCGTCATGCCCTCGCGCCACGGGCGCTCTTTTCCGGCCACCCGGATCACGCGCTCACCCCGTTGGCCTTGAGCAGGTCCACCACCTCGGGGAAATCGA
>JBFYWS010000485.1:0-3259 GCA_041310935.1 Desulfobacteraceae bacterium
GCGGCTCTGGCAGAGTCGTTCGGACGCGGTGCGATGACCAACCACTGGATCGATCTCAAGAACAGCGACTGCATTCTGATCATGGGCAGCAATGCTGCCGAGAACCACCCCATCTCCATGAAATACGTCACCGAGGCCCAGAGCCGAGGGGGCAAGCTCATCAGCGTGGACCCGCGCTTCACCCGGACCTCCGCCAAGGCGGACATTTACGCGCCCCTGCGCTCCGGGACCGACATCGCCTTCTTGGGCGGCATGATCAAGTACATCATCGACAACAAGCTCTACAACGAGGAGGACGTGGTCGCCTACTCGGACGCCGCCTTCCTGGTCGGTGACGGGTTCGATTTCAAGGACGGGCTCTATTCGGGCTACGACGCGGGCAAGCGGGCCTACGATGCGAGCAAGTGGACCTACCAGCTGGACGCGAACGGCATTCCCAAGAAGGATTTAACACTTCAGGACAAACGCTGCGTGTTTCAGCTGCTCAAAGCCCATTACGCCCGCTACACCCCGGGGATGGTCTCCAAGATCACCGGCACCCCGGAAAAGGACCTGCTGGAGGTCTACAAGGCTTACGCCGCTACCGGCGCCAAGGGCAAGGCCGGCACCATCATGTACGCCATGGGCTGGACCCAGCACACCGTCGGTGTCCAGAACATCCGCGCCATGTCCATCATCCAGACCCTGCTCGCCAACATGGGGGTGGCGGGCGGCGGCGTGAACGCCCTGCGCGGGGAGTCCAACGTCCAGGGCTCCACCGACCACGGGCTGCTGTTCCACATCCTGCCCGGCTACATCGCAACCCCGGCCACCAACTGGCCGAAGCTCGAGGACTACCTGAAACGCCGGCCCAAGAGCAGCGACCCCCTGAGCGCCAACTGGTGGCAGAACGAGCCCAAGTACATGGTCAGCTTGCTCAAGGCCTACTTCGGCGATGCCGCTACGGCGGCCAACGAGTTCGGCTACCCGTGGATGCCCAAGCTCGATGCCGGCAAGGCCTACAGCTGGCTCGATCTCTTCGACGTCATGTACAATGGGGAGATCAAAGGGTTCTTCGCCTGGGGCATGAACCCGGCCTGCAGCGGGGCGAACGCCAACAAAACCCGCGCGGCCATGAAGAACCTGGACTGGCTGGTGAACGTCAACCTCTTCGACAACGAGACCGGATCGTTCTGGCGCGGCCCCGGCATGGACCCCGCCAAGATCAAGACCGAGGTGTTCATGCTGCCGGCTTGCGTCTCGGTCGAAAAGGAAGGCAGCATCAGCAACAGTGGCCGCTGGATGCAGTGGCGCTACCGGGGGCCGAAACCCCTGGGCGAAAGCCGCCCGGACGGCGACATCATTCTGGCCCTGGGCAACAAGCTCAAGGAGCTCTACAAGAAAGAGGGCGGGGCCTTCCCCGATCCTATTCTCGGCCTGAAATGGGACTATGCCGACTCCCACGGTGAATTCGACCCTCACAAGGTGGCCAAGACGATCAACGGCTACTTCCTCGAGGATGTCACCATCGACGGCACGGTTTATAAGAAGGGGACCCTGGTACCGACGTTCGGCTTGCTCCAGGTCAACGGCAGCACCTCCTCGGGCTGCTGGGTCTACGCCGGCAGCTACACCGAAAAGGGCAACATGGCCGCCCGCCGCAACACGCAGGATGCGCCGAACGGCATCGGGCTTTACCCCGAGTTCGCCTGGGCCTGGCCGGTCAACCGGCGCATCATCTACAACCGCGCTTCGGTCGATCTCCAGGGGCAACCCCACGACCCGAAGGACTGGGTGATAAAATGGGACGGCAGCAAATGGGTGGGTGATGTTCCCGACGGGCCGTGGCCCCCCCTGGAAAACCTGCAATCCCCGAACGCCAAGGCCCGCTGGCCATACATCATGACCCGCCACGGCTTTGCCACGATTTTCGGGGCGGGCTTGAAGGACGGCCCCTTCCCGGAACACTACGAGCCGCTCGAGTGCCCGGTGGAGAAGAACTACATGAACGCCCAGCGCGTCAACCCCACGGCGGTGATGTATGGCGGCAAAGCCGACGCTTTCGCGACCTGCGACCCGCGCTTTCCTTACGTGGGCACCACCTACCGGGTGAGCGAGCACTGGCAGACCGGTCTTATGACCCGCTACCAGCCCTGGTTGATGGAGATGCAGCCCCAGATGTTCGTGGAGCTGAGCGAGGAGCTGGCGGCCCTCAGGCAGATCAAGAACGGCGAGCGCGTGAAGGCCGTCACGGCGCGGGGCCAGGTCGAGTGCACCGCCATCGTGACCAAGCGGTTCAAGCCGTTCAAATTGGCAGACATCGTGGTGCACGAGGTCGGTTTCCCCTGGCACTACGGCTGGCTCTGGCCGGCGAGCGGGAAAGAGGAGAGTGTCAACCTGCTGACTCCCTCCACCGGGGACCCCAACACCCGCATACCCGAATCCAAGGCCTTCATGGTCAACATCGTGAAGATATGATCGAAGGGAGGTGATCTGAGATGACCAAAGCCTTTTTTATTGACACCACCACCTGTACCGCCTGCCGCGGCTGCCAAGTTGCCTGCAAGCAATGGAAGGGGTTTCCGGGCGAAAAGACCGTCAACCGCGGATCGTTCCAGAACCCTGAAGATCTCAACTTCACGACCAACAAGCTCGTGCGCATGGCCGAGGCCGAGATCGACAACAAACTGAGGTGGCTCTTCTTCCCGGACCAGTGCCGGCACTGCGTGGAGCCGCCCTGCCTGGAGGCCGCCGGCGAAAAGACCGCCGTCTACAAGGACAAGGCCACCGGCGCCGTGCTGTACACCCGTGTCACCAAGGATCTGGATGCCGACAGCATCATTTCGTCCTGCCCCTACAACATCCCGCGCAAAGGGCCGGACGGCAGCCTGTCCAAATGCGACATGTGCTTCGACCGGGTGGTGAACGGCCTGCTGCCGGCCTGCGTCAAGGCCTGCCCCACCGGCACCATGAACTTTGGCGACTACAAGGACATGCGGGAGTATGCCCGGGTGCGTCTGGCCGAAGTCAAACACAAATTCCCGAAGGCGACCCTGGTCAACCCCGACAAGGTGCGGGTGATCTACCTCACCGCTTTCGAGCCGACCACCTATTGGGAGTATGCGGTGGCCTCACAGCGCGAGTTTGACATGACGCGCGCGATGGCCATGCAGAGGATGTTCCGGCCGTTCACGGATCTCTTCGCACGGCTGGGGTAGGTGCCTCGGATCGGGTCAGCGTTGCAAGGGGGAGGGGTCGCGTTCCTCCCCCTTGTTTTTTT
>JBFYWS010000490.1:0-3016 GCA_041310935.1 Desulfobacteraceae bacterium
TCTCGCCCTCGGGCCGCTTCACGACCACGTCCACCGGCGACAGTTTGGGGGCCTTGCTGTAGCCGACGCAGATGGAGGCGGCGAGAAGGAGGCTGCTCTCATCCCCGCCGCCCGGCAGCAGGCCGATAGGGCCGGGGTGGTCCCTGACGTCGATCACCACATCCCGCTCGCGGTTTTGATAGGTCAGGATGCTGGCGTTGTCTTGTTCGGTGCGGCCGACGATCAGCTTGGCGCGGGGGGTCAACCGGAAGTGCCGGCCGAACTTCAGCAGATGCACCTCTTCCTCGGTGCAGTCGCCCTGGTGCTCGAACAGGTCTCTCAGCCGCACGCTGAACCCCTTCTCGGCAAGCAGGCACCCGCCGGCCGGGGCCGGGTAGTCGGAGAGCCCGAACGTCTCGGCCAGGCGGATCTGGTCCTTGCGGCCCCTGCCGCTGATGCCCAGGAGTTTTTCCCGGTCCACCTGGCCGTTTTGCTCCGGGATGGTTTCGGCAAGCAGTTTGGCGCTCAGGGGCCTCAGGATGTAGCCCTTCAGGCCGGAGTGCTTTTCCACGTAATGCAGGGAGGGCTTGGTCTGGGACATGGGCCGCTGCCCCAGCACCTCCCCGCTGAAGAGAAAATCGAAGCCTTTCTCCCGCATGATCTCGCCCGCCAGCCGGAACATCAGGGCGTGGCAGTCCATGCACGGGTTCATCTGCTTGCCGTAGCCGGCGCGCGGGTGGCGCAACATGGCGATGTAGTCGGGGAAGATCGATCGGACCGTCAGCGGAATGCCTGCCGTGCGGGAAGCCTTGCGGGCCTTGGCCGAGGAGAAGAACGGGGTTTCAAAGGCCACCCACTCCACCTCGAGCCCCTGCTCCCGGAGCACGAGCCCGGCGAGCGTGCTGTCCAGCCCGCCGGAGCACAGCCCCAGTGCCCGACCTTTTCTATGTTGGGTGTTCATATGGTGTCCGCCCGTCTTGACGGGTCTGTTTGAATCGGTCTATATGCCAGGCGTGATGGCTTCGTAAAAAACCCAATTTCGGCGTTGCGCTTCAACACGTGTTTCGTTAACATAGTTCGCCGGATCTCAAATACAAGCCGACCCGGGGCAAAAGGCCTGCCGCCTCTCTTGCTCGTGTGGGAGCGGCTTCCAGCCGCGATTGATGTATGGCTCCAAAAAAAATAACCGAACGCACTGCGGCAATTCTCAAGATCCTCGACTCGCTCTACCCGCAGGTCACGCCGCAGCTGTTCTACCGCAACCCGTTCGAACTGCTGGTCGCGACCATTCTCTCCGCCCAGTGCACGGACAACCAGGTCAACCGCGTGACACCCGGGTTGTTCAAGCGCATGCGCACGCCGCACGATTTTGCGAAAACGCCTGTCGCCGAAATCGAGGGGCTCGTCCGGTCGACCGGCTTTTACCGGAACAAGGCCCGGAATATCAAGGGTTGTTGTGAGGCCCTCATCGAACGTCACGGCGGACAAGTGCCCCGGACGCTGGAGGAGCTGGTCGCACTGCCGGGCGTCGGGCGCAAGACCGCTAACGTGGTGCTCGGCGCCGCCTTCGACACGCCGGGCGTCGTGGTGGACACCCACGTGGGGCGCATATCCGGAAGGCTCGGGCTGACGAAGCACAGGGACCCGAAAAAAATCGAGCTCGACCTCATGCGACGCATCCCCCGGCCGGAGTGGAGCGACTTCTCGCTGCGTCTCATCTTCTTCGGCCGTGAGACCTGCAGCGCCAGAAAGCCCAAGTGCCCCATCTGCCCTTTAGACCATCTCTGTCCTTACCCTCATAAAACCCCGAGAATCCTTTCCTGAGCTGTTTGCGCCAAAAGCGGGCGCAAGCAGACCGTCCAAAGTTCAAATTCATGTTTTTTATGGTTATTATAAGTTATTTTTTGTAGTTTAATAACGTTATTGTTGACAGAATAGGATTGATAGCCTAATTGAACTACCGGCGACAACCATCAACACCTCAATGTGTGAGGGTTTTCCATGGCCAAGCTCATGTCCACCAAGGAGGTGGCCCAGTTCATCAACGTCAACGAGAAGATGGTCTACACGCTCGTCTCCGAAAAGGGGCTTCCGGCCACCAAGGTCACGGGCAAGTGGCTCTTCCCGCAGCATCTCGTGGAGCAGTGGGTCGAAGCCAACACCATCAATTTCCCGAGAAGCGATGCGGCGCTTCCGCCCTACCAGGGGCTTCTGGTCATTGCCGGCAGCAACGATCTGCTCCTGGATCGGGCGATTACGCTGTTCAACACCATGCATGCTGAGCATCTGGCGGTGTTCGGCAACCTCGGCAGCATGGGCGGCCTGCGGGCGCTGCGCCGCAACCTCTGTCACCTGGCGGCGAGCCATTTGCTTCAGGAGGATGAGAGCGAGTACAATTTCGCCTATGCCTCGGAGGAGTTGGGGAACCTGCCGGCGGTGGTAAATTTCTGCCGGCGCGAGCAGGGGATCATCGTCCGGAAAGGCAACCCCAAGAAAATCGCGAGCGTCGCAGACTTCGGCAAGCCTGGGCTGCGGATCGTCAACCGCCCCCTGGGGACCGGCACGCGTCTGCTGCTGGATCGGGAGCTGAGCAAGGCGGGCGTCAAAGGTGAGAAGATCGAGGGTTACACCCGCGAAGTTCAGCGGCACTTGGACGTCGGTCTCGATGTCCTGTCCGGACGGGCCGATGCCGGACCGGGGATCCGGCCGGTGGCGGCGCTGCTCAATCTGGGGTTCATTTCGCTGCGCTGGGAGCGCTTCGATCTCATGGCCTCTAAAGAACGGTTCTTCGACGAGGGGGTCCAACGTTTTCTCGGACTTCTCCACGAGCCCACGTTTCACCAGGTGGTAAAGGACGGGCTCGAGGGTTACGATCTCAGCCTGAGCGGCAAGATGGTGTTCCCGCACAACATGCAACAAAAGACAGCCGAAGAGAAACCGGCTTGATATATGGTAGGCGGTTGGCCGAGGCAATGCTGGCAAATAAACCCCTCCCCTGGCCCCTCCCGCAAGGGGCGGGGAATTCCTTGGATGAATC
>JBFYWS010000515.1:0-4627 GCA_041310935.1 Desulfobacteraceae bacterium
GCAGTAATCTCAGCGAGGATATCGGGACTCGTTTGAACGATCAGGGACTTGTGTTCCTGTCTCCAACCAAGGCCAGAGAGTTCAGCCGTTCGACAGTTCGCGACGGCGATCTCGTCTTCACGTGTTGGGGCACAGTCAACCAGGTGGGGCTGATTGACCGGCGTGCGGCGTATCGGGAGTACGTCATCTCGAACAAGCAGATGAAGCTGACTCCCGATTCGGCAAAGGCTGACAGCCTGTTCTTGTACTACCTATTCTCTGGCCCGGAGCTGCAGCATCGGATCAAGAACGAATCGATAGGGAGTTCAGTGCCAGGCTTCAATCTCGGCCAACTCCGAGCGATGCGAATCCGGGTCCCGGAGGTAGGGGAACAGCGCGCCATCGCACACATCCTCGGGACGCTTGACGAGAAGATCGAGCTGAACCGGCGGATGAACGAGACGCTGGAGGCGATGGCACGGGCACTGTTCAAGTCGTGGTTCGTGGACTTCGACCCCGTCCGCGCCAAGGCCGAAGGTCGCGACCCCGGCCTGCCCCAGTCCCTCGCCAACCTGTTCCCGGATTCCTTCGAGAACTCGGAGCTGGGGAAAATTCCGAAGGGGTGGGCAATCGGTCGCTTCGGCGATGTGGTGGAGCAGCTTCGTGAACAAGAGAATCCGCTTGCGTCGCCGGATGCTCTGTTCCATCACTTCAGCATCCCGGCCTTCGACACGGGGCAGAGTCCGAAACCTGAGTACGGCGAGAGCATTAAGAGCCTGAAGTCGCGCGTACCGGTCGGGGCAGTCCTGCTCTCAAAGCTCAACCCCGAGATCGAACGAGTATGGATGGTCGATGTGCGCCCAGGTGAACGAGCAGTATGCTCGACCGAGTTTCTGGTACTACGCGCGCTGCCTCTGTTCACGCGAAGTTATGTCTATTGCCTCGCCCGCTCTCCGCTGTTTCGCCAACAGATCGATGGCCTTGTGACGGGAACCTCGAAGAGCCATCAGCGCGCCCAAGTCGAATCGATCCTCAACCTCACGGTAGTCGTGCCACCTTCGCCTATCGTCGAGGCGTTCGATCACTGCGCGGAAGGCCTGTTGGCGCGAACGCATGAATGTCGACGCGAATCACACTCCCTCGCCGCCCTACGCGACACCCTGCTCCCTAAGCTCATCTCCGGCGAGTTGCGGATGAAGCACGCTGAACGGGTTTTGGAGGAAGCCTTGTCATGACCCCCGATCAGATCGCGGCCTGGGCGGCCTCCGGCGAGTCCGAGACGCTGGAGTTCAAGCGCACCACCGGCGAACGGCGCGAAGCCGCGCGGACGCTGTGCGCGATGCTCAACCACCGGGGCGGGCGGGTGCTGTTCGGGGTGGATCCCGACGGCCGGGTGCTCGGCCAGCAGGTCAGCGACCACACCATCGAGGAAGTGGCCCAGGAGATTCAGCTGCTCGACCCGCCCACGTTTCCAACCATCGACCGTGTCGTCCTGGCCAATGGGCGCGAGGTGCTGGCCGTGTCGGTCACCCAGGGGCCGGTGCGGCCCTACAGCTACAAGGGGACCGCCTACCGCCGCGTCGGCAATACCAGCCCCGCCATGTCGCGCGACGAATACAACCGCATGCTCCTGGAACGCTTGCACGGCGAGTATCGTTGGGAAAACGAACCGGCGGCGGGTTGGTCCGTCGCGGACCTGGATACCGCCGAGATCGTGCGTACCCTGGAAGAGGCGATCCGGCGCGGACGCGCGGACGACCCCGGCACACGCGATCCGGCCGAAATCCTGCGCGGCTTTGGCTTGCTGCGTGACGGCGCGCTACTCCGCGCTGCACCGCTACTCTTCGGCCGCGCCGAGCGAGTTGAAGCCGATCTGCCGCAATGCATGCTGCGGGTCGCGCGGTTCCGTGGGACGGACCGCACCGAGTTCCTCGACAACCGCCAGTTCCACGGCAACGTTTTCGACCTGCTGCTGCGGGCGGAACGCTACCTGCGCGAGAGCCTGCCGGTGGCGGGCCGTATCGCGCCGGGCCTTTTCGAGCGCGTGGATGACCCACTCTACCCGCCTGTGGCGCTGCGCGAGGCACTGGCCAATGCTTTCTGCCATCGTGACTACGCCATCGGTGGCGGTTCAGTGGCGGTGGCGATCTACGATGACCGGCTGGAGATCACTTCATCGGGTAGCCTGCACTTTGGCCTGACCGCCGAGGCGCTGATGGCGCCCCATGAGTCGCTGCCCTGGAATCCCCTTGTCGCGCGCGTGCTGTTCAGGCGCGGTGTCATCGAGTCCTGGGGACGGGGCACGATCAAGATGGCGGAACTGGCCCGGCAGGCGGGTTTGCCGGTGCCCGAGATCGAGGATGCCGGAGGTTGTGTGACGGTGCGCTTCCGTCCGACGCGTTACCTGCCACCGCAGCGGGTGGCGCGCGATCTGTCGGAACGACAGCGCCAGATTCTCGACCTGCTGGAGGCCAGCCGTGGTGGTCTGGCCTTGCGGGATGTCCGGGCCGTGTTGCAGGGAAACCCGGCGGAGTGGGAGGTCAAGGAGGACCTCGCACTGCTGAAGCAATTGGAGTTGGTCGAGACCCGTGGACATGGTCGTGGCGCCTTTTGGAGACTTGTAAATCATTGACTTATGCCGCCACTCCAATTCACTCCAATTTACTCCAATTCACTCCAATTCGGCTCTTATTCCGGTGGTGCCGAGTTGGCCCGAGGCGGGCCGCGCCCTGCAGGACGCACTGACCGGAGCGTGACACCATGAGCAGCTTCACCGAATACATCGTCGAAGACGCCGCCCTCGCCTGGCTCGAAGCCATCGGCTACTCGGTGCTGCATGGTCCGGATATTGCCTTCCGCATGCCGGACGCCGAACGCGACGACCCGAACTACCGCGATGTGGTGCTGGAGGATCGAATGCACCAGGCACTGGTCCACCTCAACCCGGACCTTCCTCCCGAGGCGCTTGAGGACGCCTACCGCAAGCTGACGCGCAACGATGCGCCCTCGCTGCTGGAGCGCAACCGGGCCGTGCACCGGATTCTGGTCGATGGCGTGACGGTGGAGTACCGCCGCAAGGACGGTTCCATCGCCGGGGAGCAGGCCCAGGTCATCGACTTCGCCACGCCCGGCAACAACGACTGGCTCGCCGTCAATCAGTTCACGGTTTCGGAGGCGCAGCACACCCGCCGCCTGGACCTGGTGCTGTTCGTGAACGGGCTGCCGCTGGCGGTGATCGAGCTGAAGAACCCCGCCGACGAGAACGCCACGGTCACGTCCGCCTTCCAGCAGCTCGAGACCTACCAGGCGCAGATCCCCGCCCTGTTCGCGAGCAACGCGGTGCTGGTGGTCTCCGATGGCGTGCAGGCGCGCATCGGCTCGCTGGGTGCCGGCATGGAGTGGTTCAAGCCCTGGCGCACCATCACCGGCCGCGAGAATGCATCCCCGCGGCAGCCGGAGCTGCAGGTGGTGCTGGAGGGCGTGTTCGAGCGGCGCCGCTTCCTCGATCTGCTGCGTTACTTCATCGTGTTCGCGGATTCCGCCGCCGCTGGCGGCGGTGGCTATCTGATCAAGAAGATGTCCGGCTACCAGTTCCACGCGGTGAACGTGGCGTTGGAGGAAACCCTGCGCGCGGTCCGGGCGAGCCGGGCGGCGGAGCCGCCGGGGCGCTACGAGTCTGGACGGCAGCCGGGCGGCGAGCCGGGCGACCGGCGGGTCGGCGTGGTCTGGCATACGCAAGGTTCTGGCAAGAGCCTGATCATGGCCTTCTATGCCGGGCGCGTGATCCTGCGCCCGGCCATGGCCAACCCGACCCTCGTGGTGCTCACCGACCGCAACGACCTCGACGACCAGTTGTTCGGCACCTTCGCGCGCTTCCGCGACCTGTTGCGCCAGCCACCGGTGCAGGCTGCCGACCGCGCCGACCTGCGCGCCAGGCTCGCCGTCCCTTCCGGCGGCGTGGTCTTCACCACCATCCAGAAGTTTTCCCCGAGGAGAAAGGTGACCGCCATCCGGTGCTCTCCGACCGCCGCAACATCGTCGTCATCGCCGACGAGGTGCACCGCAGCCAGTACGACTTCATCGATGGCTTCGCCCGCCACATGCGCGACGCCCTGCCCCACGCCTCCTTCGTCGGCTTCACCGGCACGCCCATCGAGAAGACCGACGCCAACACCCGCGCCGTGTTCGGCGACTACATCAGCGTTTACGACATCCAGCGCGCCGTGGTCGATGGCGCCACGGTGCCCAACTAGTACGAGAGCCGGCAGGCCAAGCTGGCGCTGAAGGATTCCGAGCGGCCGAAGATCGACCCCGAGTTCGAGGAGGCCACCGAGGGGGAGGAGGTCGAGCGCAAAGAGAAGCTCAAGAGCAAGTGGGCGCAGCTCGAGGCGGTGGTCGGGTCCGACAACCGTATCAAGCTCGTCGCCCGCGACCTGGTGGAGCACTTCGAAAACCGCCTGGCCGTGATGGACGGCAAGGCGATGATGGTGGTGATGAGCCGCCGCATCGCCGTGGAACTGTACCGGGAACTGGTGGCGCTGCGCCCAGACTGGTACAGCGAGGATGACGAGCACGGCGCCCTCAAGGTGGTGATGACCGGCTCGGCCTCGGACCCGCTGGACTGGCAGCCGCACGCACATCCACACTT